>DLDC01000166.1 GCA_002480935.1 Prevotella sp. UBA7782
AGTTCTTCTGCAAGCCCGGAACGGAGATGGAGTGGTTCAACTACTGGAAGAAGCATCGCCTGCAGTGGCACGAGGCCCTGGGCATGGGCAACGACAACTATCGTTTCCACGACCATGAGAAGCTGGCACACTATGCCAACGCCGCTACCGACATCGAGTTCCGTATGCCCTTCGGCTTCAAAGAGGTGGAAGGCATTCACAGCCGCACCGACTACGACCTGTCGCAGCATGAGAAATTCTCCGGCACAAAGATTAAGTACTTCGACCCGGAGACCAACGAGAGCTACACTCCCTATGACGTTGAGACGTCTATCGGCGTAGACCGTATGTTCCTCAGCGTGATGTGCCACTCTTATACAGAGGAGAAACTGGAGAACGGAACATCGCGCGTGGTGCTCAAGCTGCCCGAAGCACTGGCTCCGGTAAAGTGCGCCGTGCTGCCACTTGTAAACAAAGACGGGCTGCCTGAGAAGGCTCAGGAGATAGTAGACCAGCTTAAGTTCCACTTCAATACACACATCGAGGCGAAAGACTCCATCGGAAAGCGCTACCGCAGGCAGGATGCCATAGGCACACCTTACTGTGTTACCGTAGACGGCGACACGCTCAAGGACAACGTCGTCACGCTGCGCTTCCGCGACACCATGCAGCAGGAACGCGTGCCCGTAGACAAGCTGCGCGAGATAATAGAAGACAAGGTGTCTATCACCAGCCTCCTCAAGAAACTGGACGTATAATGAGAAAAAGCATCATCATCCTTATCGCGGCCCTCACGGCCGCGCTCACCTTCACGTCTTGCTCGGAGAACAACGACGAGGTGGAGGAGTTTCCTAACTGGGAGCAGGCCAACAAGACCTACTGGAACAACCTCTACACGGCCACGCAACAGAAGATAGCGGCCGGAGACTCTACATGGAAAATCCTCATCAACTGGAGCTTGGAGAACCAAACGCCCACACGCTCGGAACAGAGCAAGCAGTATGACAACACCAACTACATCATCGTGCATGTCATCAACAAGGGCACGGGCTCGGGATGCCCCATGTACACCGACTCGGCAAGGGTGTTCTACGAGGGCAGGCTCATACCCTCTACCACCTACACCAGCGGCTATGTGTTCGACGCAACGTGGACGGGACCTTACAACGCGGCCTCCAACAGGCAGGCCACGTTGGCCGTTAACGGTGTGGTAGACGGCTTCGCAACGGCCCTCATGCACATGCACATAGGCGACAGATGGGTGGTCTACATGCCACAGACGCTGGGCTATGGCAGCACCAACAACAGCACGTCGGGCATACCGGCCTACAGCAACTTGATATTCGACATCACCTTGCTGAGCTACTATCGCCCGGGAGCCACACTGCCCCCTACTCCCGCCAAGCCGGGAAGGTGGATTGAGCAATAAGGAAGGCGTGCAACGATTGCACAAAAAGGAAAAGCTTGCGCAAATTGATATATATCAAAAGAAGCGCACTTTTCCTTTTTTTTATGCGAAAAATATTGTTGTGTCCGCACACAATTACTATTTTTGCATCGTCAATAGGGAAAAATCAGATATCTGACAAGGTAGAAAAGATGTTCAGGACAACCTCTTTGGGTAGCGGCCTTAAGGTATAAAAAGATTGCTCAGGGTTAACATTACTCGCATAGAGGACCAATGAAAGGAATGAAGAAAGGTTTGAGAGAGGGGCGCCGGCACAACCCCAGCCGGCTTTACTAGACACTTTTTGAGAACCATAGAATAATTGAAAGTAGAAAAATTAGTTATTAAGGTAAGAAGAAAGGGCATGTGACTCGGCACGAGTCGGATGCCTTTTTTCATGCGCATATATAAAATAAGGTGTGAAGATGGCATAAACTGTCAGATAAAAGTACTATCTTTGCACATCCAATCATTATGTTCAGCAAAGCAGCAACCGAATCTCTGATGGCCCGCATCCGCGAAGGCGGAAAGCTGAGGCAAAGCGAGAAGCTCAACTTAATCATACAGTTGAGCATACCTTCCATGCTCGCCCAGATAAGCAATGTGCTCATGTTCTTCATCGACGCGGCCATGGTGGGCTCACTGGGCGCCGAGGCCAGCGCGTCGATAGGCCTCGTGGAGTCGGCAGGATGGCTCTTCGGGTCGCTCACATCGGCCGCTGCCGTGGGTTTCTCCGTGCAAACGGCCCATTTCATCGGGGCAAACGACTTTAAGAACGCACGCCGCGTGATGCGCCACGGCTATATCTTCTGCCTCTTGTTCTCGCTCGTGCTCATGGCGGCTGCCGTAGGCATAGCGCCCTACTTGCCCGTATGGCTGCACGGCGAGCCCGGGATAAGGCACGACGCAACGGTTTATTTCCTCATATTCGGCCTTGCCGCGCCCTTCTTCACACTCGAAAACCTGAGCAGCTCCATGCTCAAGGCAAGCGGCGACATGCGCCATCCGTCGGCCATAGCCATCGTGATGTGCGTGCTCGACGTCGCCTTCAACTTCCTTCTTATCTTCCCCACCCGACCCTTACAGGTGCTGGGGCTCACCTTCACCATGCCGGGCATGGGACTGGGTGTGGCAGGCGCCGCGCTGGGCACGTGCCTGGCGTTCATCGTCACAGCCGCGCTGCTCATCTATTATGCCGTGTTCAAGAGCAGCATACTGGCGTGGAAGCTCGACGACGAGCCCTTCAGATGGGACAACACGTTCATCGTCAAGGCCATGAAGATAAGCGCGCCCATAGCTCTGCAGTATGCCCTGATGAACGGGGCACAGATAGTGAGCACCCGCATCGTGGCTCCGCTGGGCAACATAGCCATCGCCGCCCACTCCTTTGCCATAACGGCTGAGAGCCTTTGCTACATGCCGGGCTACGGCATAGGCGACGCCGCCTCTACGCTGGTGGGACAGACCTACGGTGCCGGGCGCTTCAGGCTATGCCGCAGTTTTGCCCATCTCACCGTGGGCATGGGCATGATTGTCATGGCTGTAATGGGCTTGGTGATGTATGTATTCGCCCCGGAGATGATAGCCGTACTGTCGCCCGTGGAGCAGATACGCACGTTGGGCGCCAAGGTGCTGCGCATAGAGGCCTTCGCCGAACCGTTCTTTGCCGCCAGCATTGTGACCTACA
>DLDC01000229.1 GCA_002480935.1 Prevotella sp. UBA7782
AAGTTGCGGGCATAGGCCGAGAAAGTCTCGATGTAACGGCGCTGCCCTTCAGCAAAGATAGTGTCGAAAGCCAGCGACGACTTGCCCGACCCTGACAGCCCGGTGAATACTGTGAGCGAGTTGCGGGGTATGACTACATCAACGTTTTTCAGATTATGCACGCGCGCTCCCNNTATCTTCTGAGGCTCACTCTCCGGGGCAGCGTCTTGCGGCATGGTGTTATCCTGTTTCACCATGTTGTTTATTTCACTCATATATTTTTTCTAATCTATAGCTTTTAGCTCTTGACACATGTACCTGTCATCTATTGGGATTGACGGCCCTACTCTATTGACTGACTGTTGTTCCTTCGGTGTAGTCGCGCAGCAAGTTCACGTCCTTGCGAATATTGAACACGCGGCCGTCGGCACCCTTTGCCTTAACCAGGCAGAAGTAAACGCCCTGCGCCACGTCCTTTCCGCGATACTTTCCGTCCCATCCTCCGGCCGGGTCTGTCCACTCATAGAGCTTGGTTCCCCACCGGTTGAAGATGTAGGCATGAAACTCCACGATAGACTGATAGCCCGACTTGGCCTTATAGATGTCGTTGATGCCGTCGCCGTTGGGCGAGAAAGCGTTGGGAAAGTCGAGCTTGCTCTCGCTGATGGATATGGCTATGGCGCCCGTCTCTGCCCAATAATCGGCCGTATAGGCCACCGTGTCAGTGCCCTGCACATAGGTGGCGTAGCACACGATGCGGTGAGAGCCGGCCGACGTAAAGTTGTAGTCGGTGTTCTCGTCATAACGTATGAGATAGGGATTTTGCGGGTCGCTCTCTGTATAGAACCGCCATTCGTAATAGGCAGAATAATTGCCTACGTTGGAAGGATTGGCCTGGAAATGAACCGTGAGGGGTGCTGAGCCGCTGTAAGACTCGCCCGGCCGAAGCTCCTGACTCTCATTATCAGAGGTGGTAAGCGTGGCTACAGGGTCTATAGAGGGCACAACATCCTGCGCACGCAGGCTTGTGGCGACGAAAAACCATGCTACGAGCACGGTAAGGGGATATGTAATACTGCTCATAAATGATATTTTTGCAAAATTAATCAATAATGTTGATTAAACCGAATGATTTTTGTATTTTTGCATTTGAAACAACATTATCCCTATATATGAGAATACACATAATAAGATGTTTAGTGCTTTGCGCCATGATTTTCTCGGTTTCAACGCTCATGGCACAAACTACGCAATGGCGGGACATACACAAAGTGAAGCGCCATGAAACGATTTTCGGTATAGCCAAAGATTATGGCGTAACCATAGAAGACTTACTTAACGCTAACCCCGAGATGAAACAGGCCGGCTATGAGCTCAAGAAGGGCACCTGGATATTTGTGCCTTTCGGCAAGAATGGCGACAAAAAGAGCCTTGCCAATGCCGCTACGACACCGGCAAACGCGGCCGCTAAGGCCACTGGCAGCACCCCGGCAACGGCACAGAAGAGCGTTCCGGCGGCCATGTCGTCTGTCAGGGTGGGCATCATGCTGCCCCTGCACAACTACGACGGCGACGGTAAGCGCATGGTGGAATATTATCGTGGCATGCTCATGGCATTCAATGACCTCAAGGCGCAGGGCATCAACACAGAGGTGCATGCATGGAACGTGCCCAAAGATGCCGACATACGAACCACTCTGCAGGACAATAGCGCGGCCAATCTGGATATCATCTTCGGCCCGCTCTACTCTAATATGGTGAAGCCTCTAGGCGACTTCTGCCGCCTGCATGGCATCAAGCTGGTCATCCCCTTCTCTATTACGGGCAACGACGTAAGCGCCAACAGCAACATTTTTCAGGTATATCAGGAGCCGTCGGAGCTGAACTCAAAGACGCTGGGAGCCTTCTTAGAGCGCTTTCAGAAAGACGGTCAGCCCATCTTTGTGAACTGCAACGACGCCGGAAGCGACAAGGGTTCGTTCACAAGTGCCTTGAGACAGGCGCTCGACGCCAGCAAAGTGGCCTACAAGCTGAGCAACGTGAACACGCCGTTGGCACAGTTTGCCAAGGCCTTCAGCCCCACCAAGACCAACGTCATCGTGCTAAACACGGCCAGAAGCCCGCAGCTCAACCGCGTCTTCAGCAAACTCGACTCGCTGAAGGCCATCCGGCCGGAGCTGAAAATATCCATGTTCGGATATAACGAGTGGCTGATGTATCAGAAATATGACATCGACAACTTCTTTAAATACAACGTCTACATACCCACTACCTATTATTATAACGCCGCATCCGACAAGACCCAGGCGCTGGAGAAGCAGTATCTGGCTCAGTTTGGCACGCAGATGATGGAGGAATGGCTGCCCCGCATGGCCCTGACAGGCTACGACCAGGGCATGTACTTCATAACGGGTATGAGCCAGTATGGCAAGGCTTTCAGCGGAACGGAGAGCCAGTCTTCCTACCGTCCGCAGCAAACCAGGCTCGTATTTAAGAAGACGGGGGCCTCAGGAGGTTATATCAACAACAACTTCCAGCTCATTCACTTCAAGAGCGACCGCACCATGGAGTCGCTGACATACTAACTCATTCTTGCAAAGCATGAAATTCAGAAACGCCAGACTCTCACTCTTCCTTGTCCTGACCGCCTTTTGCACTACGGCAAAAGCACAGGTGGGCGAGTATAGAAGTATTTTCAGCGTGGGTGGAAACGCCGGCTACGTCATGTCTAACGTAGGCTTCGACCCCAAAGTGTCACAAGGTTGGCACGGCGGAATGACCGGTGGCTTCTCCTGGCGCTATACCTGCGAGAAGTATTTCACCACCATCTGCTCCATCAGCGGTGAGGTGAACTATGTGTCAGCAGGCTGGAAAGAGGACATACTGACCGAGAAAGACGCGCCCGTCATCAATGCCAACGGCGCGCGTGAGAAGTACAGCCGCACCATCAACTACATCCAGATACCCGTCTTCGCCCACCTGGCCTGGGGGCAGGAGCAGCGCGGCTTCAACTTCTTTGTGCAGGCCGGACCGCAGATAGGCATCTATCTGAGCGAGTCTACATCCAAGAATTATGATGAGCCCAACCTGGCTACAGACGGCACGGGGCGCAGCAACAACATCGTGAAGCAGGAGTCTATGGACGTAGAAAAGAAGTTCGACTACGGCATAGCGGCCGGAGCAGGAGCCGAATACAGCCGCCCCGGACTGGGACACTTCTTGCTCGAGGCCCGCTACTATTATGGGCTGGGCAACATATATAATGACAGCAAGCGCGACTACTTCGGCAAGTCGAACCTCGGCAACATCGTCATCAAGGCCACATACCTGTTTGACCTGACGGGAAAACACAAAAACAAATAACTGAAAAACTTTAATAATTATCATAGACATGTTCAAAAATCACCCAAAAGGACTGCTTCTTGCAGCATTGAGTAACATGGGAGAGCGGTTCGGCTACTACATCATGAACGCCGTGCTGGCACTCTTCCTCTGTTCTAAATTCGGCTTGTCGGACGAAACATCCGGCCTCATCGCCGCCTTCTTCCTGGCTGCCATCTACGTGATGAGCCTGGTGGGAGGTATCATAGCCGACCGTACGCAAAACTACAAGCGCACCATTGAGAGTGGACTGCTCGTCATGGCACTGGGCTATGTGGCCCTGTCCATACCTATACTGGCCACGCCTCAGAACAACACATGGCTGCTTTCATTCACCATCTTCGCCCTTGTGCTCATCGCCGTAGGCAACGGTTTGTTTAAAGGAAACCTGCAGGCCATCGTCGGACAGATGTACGACAACTTCGAAGCCGATGCCGCCAAGGAGGGCAAGGAGCGCCTGAAGTGGGCTCAGGGCCAGCGCGATGCCGGCTTCCAGATATTCTATGTCTTCATCAACGTGGGCGCCCTGGCCGCGCCGTTCATCGCTCCGCTGCTGCGCTCGTGGTGGCTCAAGGTGCATCATTTGGCCTACAATGCCGACTTGCCCATGCTCTGCCATGAATACATCAATGGCAATATCGGAGCTGATGCGGGCCACCTTNNCATCTGGCCTATAACGCCGACCTGCCGCGCCTCTGCCACGCCTTCATCAGCGGCGATATAACCAACCAGCAGATGGCGTCGCTCAACACACTGGCACAGCAAGTGCAGCTGCCGGGCTACGACTTCAGCAACATGGGCAGCTTTGCGCAAGACTATCTCGACGTGTTCAACACCGGCATACACTATAGCTTCATCGCCAGCGTGGTGATGATGCTCGTGTCGCTCGTCATCTTCATGACCTCCAAGCACCTCTTCCCCACGCCGGGAAAGAAGGAGGCTGTGGCCTCAGAGCAATATACCGAGGAGGAGAAGCGCACCATGGCAGCCGAAATCAAGCAGCGCATGTATGCCCTGTTTGCCGTGCTTGGCATCAGCGTGTTCTTCTGGTTCTCGTTCCATCAGAACGGTCAGAGCCTCTCGTTCTTTGCACGCGACTTCGTGAAGACCGACTCCGTGGCGCCTGAGATATGGCAAGCCGTTAATCCCTTCTTTGTTATTGTGCTCACGCCGCTCATCATGTGGCTCTTCAGCTACTTCACCAAGAAGGGCAAACCCATCAGCACGCCGCGCAAGATTGCCTATGG
>DLDC01000127.1:0-3291 GCA_002480935.1 Prevotella sp. UBA7782
TGACTTTTGACACAGCCCCCTTTTTTTATCCCAAAATGCTAAGAACTAATGCGCTTATCATCCTCACTCCCTATCAGAGAAGCCTCTACTCGTTGTAAAGAAAAATCAAGTTCACTCATTATCTAATCGAAATGAGAAAGTCATCTCAGTAGATTCGGCTAACTGCAAGACTATCAGGCAGTTGTAAAAGCACCCTTTTAAAGAAAGAAAACGCCCCTTTTTGCCACGCAAAACCTATGCTTTTACAACGTGAAAAGAGTACTTTTGCGAGTTGAAAGAGGCCATATTGCATAAGGAAGGGGCCGCAGACGTTGTCCGCAGCCCCTAATTGTAAAGAATCATCCTAACCCGTTCGGCTTGTAAGGACTATTATTTCAGTATCACCTTACGCACGCTTCCGTCAGACATACGCACCAGGTTGAGCCCTTTTGCAGGCCCTGCCGTCCGGCGTCCGTCGGCCGTATAGTAAGCCACAGCCACCACTTTGCCAGCAGCCTTGCCCGTCTGGCTGATGCCCGAAGCCACACTCGGTCGGCGCACAACCACCTCATCGAGGAAGAAGCGCTTGCCCGGCGTGAAGGTAATGCGCGTGGCGCCCGTTCCGTTCAGCTTGGTTGTAAAGGCTGTCCATTTCCCTTTCACCATGCTGAAGTCGGTCTGCGCCAATGTAGCGTTGCCGCTAGCACTGAGCGTGAGAGCCGTATCGTCGTTGCCCCATGGCGCGGCATAGAACGTCAGTTCCAGCTCCTGCCCGTCCAGCTGCAACTGTGGCGTAGTGGCAACACCCTCATGCGTAGCGTTGCCCAGCTTCACACAGCGGGCCGCTCCGCCTGCATAGAGAGCCTGCCAGCCACCATTGTCGGGCAAGAAGTCGGCCGAAGCCACTTGGCTGTTGCCGCTGAACACACCGTCGTTGCCGCCCGTTCCGATGCAATCGTCAAACGGCAAGCATAATAACACATGTTCAACAATTAACAATTTACTGTATGAGGAATATTACTTTTTATGCTATTGCATGGCTAAGCCTATCAGCTCTGACGGCATCGGCACAGTCCTTACACTTGGAGAAAGCACGTTCGGTGGCGCAACAAACGTCACGACACATGACCGAAGGCACTGCTTTGAAGCTCAGTGGCAACACGGCCCAACTGCTGAAAAAGGCTGCCAAGCACCCCGTAACAGAAACTCCAGACGGCGAGCTGAAGGAGTTTTCGCTGAACACGGAATATTATGACCCAAATATGGACGAATGGATAACACGCGACGGCATCAAGTCGTATGCGGTTATCGACGGCTCTACGGTATGGATAAAGGACATCGGCACAACATATAAGTATGGTACGTGGATTAAAGGCGAGATTTCGGAAGACAAGAAGCATGTGGTGTTCGACAATATGCAGCCTTACTATGAGGACGCCGACGGCAACCTTTATTATATTAGCCACTCTTACACCAACGCAAATCAGGACGTTATAGCCGACACAGAGAGCGATTCGTTCAGCTTTGACTATGATGAGCAAACGGGCACTATATCTAACGACACGCTGGAACTGAGCATTGTGAATGGCGACGGAGGTGTGTTCAGCTATAGCGTGGGCTATGTCTACACACCGTTCACCGACAAGCTGGTAGAGGTTCCTGCCGGACTGACGTTTCAAAACTATTCGCTACGCTATGACAATGCATATAAATATTATGTTCCTACACTCATCAGCGTGGCCTGGCAGGGCAACGACTTCTACTTTAAAGGGCTGAGCACAAAGACTCCCAACAGCGTGCTCAAAGGCACACTGCAGGGCGACAGCATCGTGATAAACAACGGTCAGTACGTGGGATTGTATGACGACCAGTACTATCTCTACTTTAAAGGCGCTAAATATACGAGCCTTGACTCGGACGGCTGGCCCATCTATAAGTCGAAAGACCACGCCGCGCTGACCGTAAGCAAGAATGCGGCAGGCGAATATCAGTTTGACGGCAAAGACGGAATACTCTTCTGCCTGGGCAAGAAGGCCAACGCATCTTACAGCCAGTCATATCCCGCACAAACCATGCGCATCTTCCACGGTGCTCCGGCCACGCCTAAGACGCCTGATATAAGCGGCTGGGATATAGACAACACGTATAAGACAACCACAACCATGTCGTATATAGTACCCGTGGAAGACGTAGACGGCAACTACATTAACCCCGACTCGCTCTTCTACCGCGTCTTTGTGAACGGCAAACCATGGGTGTTCGACAAAGACTGGTACCCTGCTTTCAAGGACACATTGCTCGTCAACTCACTGTTCTCTGACAGAGGCATCACCCCTAAACAGCGCACCGACTGCAACGGAAGCTACCACGTGCTGGCCTTCGATCACGACAAGAGCCTGACAATAGACAGCATAGCTCTGCAAAGCGTGTACTTCTGGAACGGCGAGGCACGCTACTCCGGTAAATGCACATACATCACTGCAACGGGCAACAAGTATACCGACGGCATACAGGCTGCAGCAATAAACAATGCCAACAAGAAGGTGGTTCGCGTTAGCTACTATGACTTGAGCGGACGGGAAATTGCCGAACCAAGGCAGGGAGCCTACATACGCAGCATTGTTTATGACGATGGCACACGCCAGACTGGCAAGTTTATCAAGTAAACAAACACTAACATAACGTAAAGACAACGCTGGTTGCCCCGTCATCCCAGGGCAACCGGCGCTTAACATAGGGTCAACTAATCTAAAATTTATTGAGTATGGTAAGAAGAATTTACGCATTATGGGCTTTGCTCATATTCTTTCTATGTGCAGCAAACGGCTATGCCGCTGAGTTGTGGTGGGGCAATTACTCTGATCAAGCACAGTCACTGACGGGTAACAGCCAGCTGGGCACCTACGAAGCTGCCATGTTTGTGAGTGGAACAGGCGACTTTCAGGGCATCAAGATATCAGGTCTGCGCTTCCGCTCGCGTCTCTACTCAAACGCCACTGACGTGAAGGTGTGGGTGCGCTCGGCACTCGACGGTTCCAATCTGGCCGAAGCAACAGTGTCAAACCCCGGCAAGAGCTCTACCGAATGGTCGCAGGCCACCTTTGACCAGCCCGTTGACGTGCCGGCAGAAGGCGTTTACGTAGGCTATAGCTTCACGCTCTCAAGTTGGTATAGCGACTACGACTACACGCCGGTGGTATATGCCAAGAAGGTAACCGAAAAGAGCTTCTACCTGAAACAGCCCACTGAGACGGCCTTTACCGATAAGTCGGCAACGGGATGTCTTGCCGCACAGGTGAGCATATCGGGTGC
>DLDC01000127.1:3308-7099 GCA_002480935.1 Prevotella sp. UBA7782
AGCCGATGACATGGATGACGTGATGGCAAAAGTGGGCGACGAGGTGACCGTGACGGCCAATCTGAAGAACCTGGGTGCCAATGGTGTAAAAAGCATAGGCTATACTTATGACATGAACGGCACTACAAAGGAAGGCAGTGTGACCCTTGACACTCCTATACAGAACATCTATAACGGTGACGGAACAGCAACCTTGTCGCTGGGTAAGCCTGAAACGGAGGGCACACAAGAGATTACCATCAAGCTGACTAAGGTGAACGGCGTGGCCAACGAAAACACATCGAAGGTGAAAGCCACCGTTAACGTGGTAGCATTGGCACAGAGTGCCAACAGAAAAACGCTTGTGGAGGTTTACAACGACAAGCAGAAGCCCAACTCACCACGTGCCTTCGTGGGCATGGAGAAGCTTAAAGAAGCTCTTGGTGACTCTGTAGTGATACTCAACATACACATGAGCGATTCGTTCGCCGTGGCCTCTTACAAGGAACGTGCCAGCGATTCGAGATACTATTCGGCTCCGATAGCTGAGGTGGATCGCATGACCTTGACCGATCCATACTATGGCAATGCTACGGCAGCACCCTATCACTTTACGGCAGACAAGGTGGTTTCTCCTTACCTGAAGCGCATCTCTGAGGCTGAGCTGGGTGTTAAAGCCAATTGGACTGACGATAACGAAGACAGCGTAAGCATCACTGCTACCACCAAGTTCCTGATGAGTAGCAGCAGCGCCTACTACAGATTAGGCTTCGCAGTGATAAAAGACTCTATCACTGCAGGGCAGTACAATTACATAACCTATTATAAATCGAGCTATCCCGACGATGATATGGCTTACTGGTGTGCGCAACCTTACTCTACAACTGCCGTAAACAACAACCTGGTTGTGGCGTCTAGCGATGCCAGCGGCATAGAGAAAAGCGTGCCAAGAAAGGTGGTTAAGGATGAGGAACTGACGTATAACTACGGTCTGAAAGTGCCGGTGGTGAACGGACAGAAAGGCGTTAACGCCCGCATAGTGGTATTCTTGGTGAACACCAACACACGCGAAGTGGTTAATGCCAATGTTGCTGAGATACAATCGGCAGCAGCCACGGGCATCAAGCAGGCTATAGCAGCAACCGACAACGGCCTTACCAGAGTCTACTCTATGGGTGGCAGCCTGGTGGCTACGGGCAAAGACCTCAGCAGTCTGCGTCTACAGCCGGGCCTGTATATTATACAGCAAGGCGGCAAGACAAGCAAGATGCTTGTGAAATAAGATCTTATTAACTTAAAAAGTCACTCACACAGGGCATAAGCTCAGCGTTTTGCTGCAATATGCCCTGTGTTTTTGTATCATAAAAAGCGGATTGCATTGATTGATTTAGCTTTTTAGTGGATTTTTAATAAGAATAGTTTGCGTTTCTAACAAATGTTTTTTAACTTTGCCGATTGTAAATGAGAGATGCGAACAAATAATTTAAGATGAATGCAAATACATTTCTGGTCGGAGTCCTGGTACCATTTTTGACCTCTGTGTTGCTGGTATTCCTTATTCATCCCATTATAGACGGAATAGCCAAGAAATACGGATTGGTGGACAATCCCAACACGCGCAAACTGCAAAAGACACCTGTTCCGGTGATGGGAGGCATCGCTGTGTTTTGGGGAATTGTGATAGGCATGGGCGTAACAAGCATGTTTTTCGACTCGTTTGCCCTCTTCACATGTATCATGGTCATCATGGTGATGCTTTATGTGGGCTGTATAGACGATCTGCATGGCCTGTCACCCCAAGTAAGACTGCTCAGTGAGGTGCTCGTCGTGCTGTTTATCGTGCGCATGGACCATGTCAGCATGAACGATTTTCAGGGCATCTTCGGCATTGGCATGCTGCCTTCATGGGCGGCTTTGATACTGAGTTGCGTTGCCGGAGCGGGCATCATCAACTCCATCAACATGATAGATGGCGTGAACGGACTAAGTACCGGCTTCTGCATATTGGCCTGCCTGGTGCTGGGATGCTTCTTCCTAACCTCTTTCGACGGCACGATGACGGTGCTGGCCACCGTTACTGCTGGCTCATTGGTGCCCTTCTTCCTGCACAACGTGTTCGGCAAGTCGTCTAAGATGTTCATCGGCGATGGCGGAACTATGATGATGGGCATCATCATGACCGTGTTTTGCATGCACCTTATATCGCATCGCAGCATCGTAGCTTATAACTATCCCAACGTGTCTATGGTGAGTTTGTGCCTCTCTGTGCTCAGTGTGCCCATCTTCGACACGCTGCGTGTGATGACAGGACGCATCATGAAAGGCATCAGTCCCTTCCATCCTGACAAGAGCCACCTACACCATTTGTTCATAGAAATAGGGTTCTCGCATCTGGGAACCACCTGCATGGTGCTCAGCGCAGAGTGCTTCAATCTGCTTTGCTGGGGAATAACAGCCAAGCTTGACGCCAGTGCCACAGTGCAATTTGTGGTGGTTTGCTTTGTAGGAATAATGACAACAACGGGGTTCTACTACATTGTTCGCAGACTAAACAAGAACAGTATCTTCTACAAGATACTTCACCGAATGGCTATTGCCAGCAATATTGAGCGCGGACCGCTGTTCAATAAGATGCAAAGGTTGATGGACAAGCTATAGAAAAGCATCAACAAAAGAGGCTGTGGCCCGTGCTCTGCAAAGGGAGCAACAAGCCACAGCCCATATAACCTATTTGTATATACAACTTAACCGAGACTATTCTGCTGTCTGTAAGGGATATGCCAAACGCTTCATAGCATGTCCTCCCCACTCCGTATCGCTGACATATACAAAGCCCAAACGCCGATATAAGGCTTCAGCCTTGGGGTTGCCCTTATCAACAAGCAACGTTGCGGGAAGCCCCTCAGCACGTCCTTGCTCTATGGCATGCCTGAGCAGAGCCGTGGCTATGCCCTTATGCCGATGGTCTGGTGCCACACAGAGCGAGTCAAGATAATACTCGCCGGGCTGCGTCTCGGCCTTCATGCCAGAGTGATCTATGCCGAACGCCTTTCTGGCACCGTCGATAAAAGCCTGCCGAAGCTCCAGAAGCCTACTGCCATCATAAGCCACCAACATGCCCATGATGCTGTTGTCAGCATCTGTCGCCACGATGGTGTTGAGGTAAGAGTATTGCGAATGGCTGCTGGCCACCAGCTTTGTCATCAGCTTATGAAAGTCTTCCAGCGTATGACCTGGCCCCGCCAGGTTGAGACAACACTCGCTGTTCATGGCCGTCATGATGAGTTTGGCAATGACAGAGGCCTCTTGTGGACGCGCCTGACGTATGTGATAATCCATCAGAACTCAGATGTAAAGTGGAACTTAATGTGCTTAAAATCTTGCTGAGCCATGCTGAGCACATAGCTGGAATCGGCCAGAAACACATCGCGACCCTCTGTATCCTTAGCCATGTACTGGTATTTGCGCTTCTTGAAGTTTTCCAGTTCCTGGTCGTTATCAGCTTCTATCCAGCAAGCCTTGTATAGATGGACGGGCTCCCAACGGCACTTGGCATTGTATTCGTGCTCCAAACGATATTGAATAACCTCAAACTGCAGCTGTCCTACGGTGCCTATGATGCGTCTGTTGTTGAACTGATTGATGAAGAGCTGGGCTACTCCCTCGTCCATAAGCTGCGTGATGCCCTTCTGGAACTGCTTGCTCTTCATGGGATCATCATTCTCTATATACTTGAAAAGCTCTGGCGAGAAGCTGGGAAGGCCGCGGAAATGCAGGTTCTCACCCTCTGTCAGCGTGTCGCCTATCTTGAA
>DLDC01000175.1:0-2594 GCA_002480935.1 Prevotella sp. UBA7782
ATGAACTTTAATAAAATTCTGAAGTCTTTATTCGGCGATAAGTCGAGCAGGGACATGAAACTTATCAAGCCTTACGTAGAGAAAATAAAGGCTGCTTATCCCGAAATAAAAGCGCTAAGCAACGATCAGCTGCGCGAAAAGACCAAGGAGATACAGAAATATGTGCAAGACTCGGCCAAAGAGCAAAAGCAAAAGATTGCCGAACTCAAGGCTAAGATAGAAGAAACGCCTATCGACGAGCGCGAGGCAATATTCAATCAGATAGACAAACTGGAGAAGGAGGCGCTCGATATGTATGAGAAAGCGCTCAACGAGGTGATGCCCGTGGCCTTCTCTATCGTAAAAGACACGGCAAGACGCTTTGCCGAAAACGATGAAACCGTGGTTACCGCCACCGACTTCGACCGCGAGCTGGCTGCCAATCCTGCCAACGACTTCATTACCATCGATGGCGACAAGGCCATATACCACAACGAATGGACCGCAGGCGGCAACAAGATAAAGTGGAACATGGTGCACTATGATGTGCAGCTCTTCGGTGGCGTGGTGCTGCATCAGGGCAAAATAGCCGAGATGGCTACGGGTGAAGGTAAGACACTTGTGGCTACCTTGCCTGTATTCCTCAACGCCCTGACCGGCAACGGCGTGCACATGGTGACCGTGAACGACTATCTGGCCAAGCGTGACTCAGAGTGGATGGGACCGCTCTACGAGTTCCACGGACTCTCTGTAGACTGTATCGACAAGCATCAGCCTAACTCTGACGCACGCCGCAAGGCTTATCAGGCCGACATTACCTTCGGTACGAACAACGAGTTCGGCTTCGATTATCTGCGTGACAACATGGCCATATCGCCCTCTGACCTCGTGCAGAGACAACACAACTATGCCATCGTCGATGAGGTAGACTCGGTGTTGATCGACGATGCCCGCACCCCGCTCATCATTTCTGGCCCTATTCCTAAGGGCGACGACCAGATGTATGAGGAATATCAGCCCCTTGTTGAGCAACTGTATGAGGTGCAACGCAAGCAGGCTACGGAACTCTTGGCTGAGGCCAGGCAGAAGATTGGCGCCGCACAAAAGGAGAATGACCAGAAAGCCGCACAGAAGTTGCAAGACGAAGGCTTCCTCGCGCTCTTCCGCTCATATAAGGCTCTGCCTAAGAACAAGCCGCTCATCAAGTATCTTTCTGAGGATGGCATCAAGGCAGGACTGCTGAAAACGGAGGAGTACTACATGGCCAACAACAACCGCGAGATGCCTAAGGCCGTGGAACCGCTCTACTTCGTGGTTGATGAAAAGCTCAACTCAGCCGACCTAACCGATAAGGGTACGGCCTGGCTGGCACAAAAAACCAAGAAGCCAGACCTCTTTGTGCTGCCTGACATCACTACAGAGCTGTCTACACTGGAGAATGAAAAGGGGCTGAGCGACCAGGAAAGGCTCGACAAGAAGGACGACTTGCTCAACCACTATGCCGTGCAGAGCGAGCGCGTACACACCTTGCAACAACTGCTCAAGGCCTATACCATGTTTAATAAGGACGACGAATACGTTGTGCTTGACGGACAAGTGAAGATTGTGGACGAGCAAACAGGACGTATCATGGAGGGTCGTCGCTGGAGCGACGGCTTGCATCAGGCCATCGAAGCCAAGGAGCACGTCAAGGTGGAAGCTGCTACGCAAACCTTCGCTACCATCACTTTGCAAAACTACTTCCGTATGTATCACAAGCTGGCAGGTATGACCGGTACGGCAAGTACTGAGGCTGGCGAGTTCTGGGACATCTATAAGCTGGACGTAGTGGAGATTCCTACCAACAAACCCGTTATCCGTAAGGACCTGGACGACCGTGTTTACAAGACAGCACGCGAGAAGTACAGAGCCGTAATAGAGGAGATAGAAGACATGCGCAATGCCGGCCGCCCCTGCTTGGTGGGTACCACGTCGGTAGAAATATCAGAGTTGCTGAGCAAGATGCTCAACATGCGCCACATTCCGCACAATGTGCTGAACGCTAAGTTGCACCAAAAGGAGGCTATGATTGTGGCCGAGGCTGGCAAGAGTGCCATGGGCCCATGCTGGGTAGCTACAGACGGCAGAGGATTTACAGACAAGCAAGGTGCCGTAGCCTATGAAAAGACGCTCATAGAGCAGGCCAAGAAGGTCAAAGGAAAGAAAGATAGCGACATCGACTTGGCCAACGCCAACCCTGAGGAGCTGGTGAAGAATGAGCAACGAATGCTGGGCGCCGTGACCATAGCAACCAACATGGCCGGCCGTGGTACCGATATCAAGCTCACCGATGAGGTGAAGGCTGCCGGAGGACTGGCCATCATAGGTACCGAACGCCATGAGAGCCGACGCGTAGACCGCCAGTTGCGTGGTCGTGCTGGCCGTCAGGGCGACCCGGGTTCGTCTGTATTCTACGTCTCGCTTGAGGATAAATTGATGCGACTCTTCGGCTCTGAGCGCATCGCACGTATCATGGACCGTATGGGAATGGAAGACGGCGAGCGCATTGAGCACCCCGTTATCTCTCATTCTATAGAGCGCGCGCAGAAGAAAGTAGAGGAGAACAACTTCGGTAT
>DLDC01000175.1:2611-6341 GCA_002480935.1 Prevotella sp. UBA7782
TATGATGATGTGATGAACAAGCAAAGAACGGTGATCTATGAGAAACGACGCCATGCACTGATGGGAGAACGCATCGGTATGGACATCGCCAACATCATCTGGGACCGCGTGCTCAACATCATTGAGAACCATGACTATGAGGGCGTGAAGGAACAATTCCTGAAAGTGCTGGCCAATGAGGTGCCCTTCAGTGCCGAAGAGTTTGACAACGGCAACAAGAACGACTTGGCTGAGCGCGCTTACCAGTCGGTAATGGCTGCCTTCAAGCGCAAGACCGACCGCATACAGAGCGTGGCTTGGCCTATCATCAAGAACGTTTATGAAACGCAAGGCGCCATATACGAGCGCATCATGGTGCCCATCACAGACGGCAAGAGAATATATAACATACCCTGCAACCTCAAGGAAGCTTACGACTCTGAGGGCAAATCAGTTGTTAAGCAGTTTGAGAAGGTTATCTTGCTGCATATCATCGACGATGACTGGAAGGAGAATTTGCGACAGCTCGATGAGCTTCGCCACTCCGTACAGAACGCGTCTTACGAGCAGAAAGACCCGCTCGTGGTGTTCAAGCTTGAGAGTGCCCACATCTGGGACGATATGATCAACGAGATGAACGACCGTATTGCAAGCATCCTTATGCGCGCCCAGATACCTGAAATGGAGAATCAGGAGGTGCAAGAGGCTGCTCCGGAGGAGCGCAGCCAGCGCTATAACGAGCAGAAGGCTAACCTCGATGAGCAACAGCAGGCTCAGAAAGCGGCGGCCAGTCAGGACACCCGAGAGGGCGCACAGCAGGTTAACCACGTGCCTTACCGCGCGGAGAAGCTGCCCAGACCTAATGATCCGTGTCCTTGCGGCTCGGGTAAGAAATTCAAGAACTGCCACGGCAGGAACATACGATAAACCCTAAGCAGACTCCCCGACGCTTTTGCTTCTGCAGCAAAACGCCGGGGAGACTTGTTATAATAAGCTAGCAATATGATAAAAGTCAGCAACCTTACAAAGTATTTTGGCGAGAAGAAGGTCATCGACATACCGTCCTTCACCATCAAGCAGGGCGAGATGCTGGGATTGGTAGGAAACAACGGAGCCGGAAAGACAACGCTGTTCAGGTTGATGCTCGACCTGCTTGACGCCGATTGCGGACAGGTTGTGCTCACCAACAGCCAGCAAGAAGCCGACGAGGTGCCTGCCACCTCGCAGTGGGAAGGGTGGAAAAACTATACAGGGGCATATATAGACGGAGGCTTTCTCATCGACTTTCTTACACCTAATGAATATTTTGAGTTCGTAGGAAAAGCTTACGGACTGAGCAAAGACGCCACTCACCAACGGCTGGAATTATACAATGCCTTTCTCACAGAGGAGATAACAGGGCATCAAAAGTATATTCGCAACCTGTCGGCAGGCAATCAACAGAAGGTGGGCATTGTGGGAGCACTGCTCAACAAGCCCGACATCGTCATTCTGGACGAGCCGTTCAACTTCTTAGACCCTAGCAGTCAGAATCAACTAAAGCATCTGCTAATAGACTATAACAAGCAAACCGGCGCCACCATAGTGGTGTCGAGCCATAACCTACAGCACACCATTGAGATTAGTTCACGCATTGCTCTGATGGAGAACGGACTTATCATAAAGGACCTGACCAATGAAAACAAGTCAGCAGAAAAGGAATTAGAATCGTATTTCAACATATAGTGAAGCACCGGAAAGGTGAAGAGCTCACGAAAAGAAGAAGCAGGTTGCACGGACAAACACGTCCTTTGCAACCTGCTTTTTTTCCTTTTGAGGGTGTATCAGCATCCTCCTACCCTATCAGTTTGGGCAGGAAGGTGGAGATAACCAATACTATGATACCTATAATCAGCACAGTGATGGTGCGGCTAGAGCAACCTTTCCACTCTTTCAAGATGATACCCCACACGTTGGAGAAAACCACATTGAGCGACATAAGAATGCAAAAAGAAAGCGTGGTGAGCGTTTCTGACGACGTCAGGAAGCCCTTGCCAAGCGACAATCCGAAGAACTGTGAGTACCAGAGAGCTCCGGCCAGCAGGCAGAACACAAGGTTGTTGCCCCACACGCTGCCTTTCTTATAGTCGTTCCAAGTATGGTTCTTGCTGTTCTGGTAGAAGCAATAAACGGCGTTTGTGACAAATCCGCCCAGCGTAACAAGCAATGTAGCAGGCAGAGTCTTGAACATCGGGTTCGTTAGATCACCATAATTGATGTTCTTTCCGAACTCCAGACCCACGTTAAAGCAACCACTCATGAAGCCGGCAAGCAACGCGATAGCTATTCCCTTGGGGAAGTTGAAGTCCTTGACGGCAGCTTGTTTTTCCTCGTCTGATAGCGAAGCAGCCTTCATAGAGCCTGCCACACCAATGATGGCAATGCCTATGAGCGTGACAACTACGCCCACAATAACCGAGAAAGTGAGAGAGCTGAGCGCGTCACTCTCAGGGAAGAACATATTAAGAAGCACTGGACCCATAATCGTTCCAAGTGCGGCACACGTGCCAAGAGCAATAGACTGGCCCAGAGCTACGCCCAAGTAACGCATCGAGAGGCCGAAAGTCAGACCGCCGACACCCCAGAGTACACCGAAGAACACGGTCATCCAGAGGTCAAAGCTTGATGCTCCGGCAAACATACCCAGGAAGCTATGGCCGGCCGGAACAGCCAACTGAGCTCCTAAGAGAGGCAGGACAACCCAGGCAAAGACGCCCTGTACTATCCAATAACTCTCCCAACTCCAGTTCTTAATCTTATTGATAGGCACATAACAACTGCTTTGGCAGAAGG
Source organism: Prevotella sp. UBA7782 (assembly GCA_002480935.1). Next base: position 5,423 of record DLDC01000175.1, read on the forward strand.
CACCTACGGCTATAATGATAAGTCCAATTAATATATCCATAACTCAACTAACAAAGCCTCCACACCTTCTTATCCGATGGAAAGGAAGCGTGGAGGCATTTACTAACTTTATTAATGTACTACAGATGGTTGGTTATTTGCGCTTGAAAGTCACCTCCTGCTCGTATTTCTCGATGTCAGCAAGGTAATCTTCAGCTACAGGCACGTTGTGCTTATAGTTAAAGTAATCGTAAACAGCGCCCATAGGCAGTGTCTTTTCCTCCTCAAGAAGAGCCAGACGCTCAAAGTACTTGCCCTCATCCTCATACTTACGGAGCAGGTCAAGCGGCTCAAGGAAGGCCTGAAGCAAGCTCTTCTGTGTGGCTCTTGTACCGATGATGTAGGCACCTATGCGGTCTATAGAAGCATCGAAGTAGTCCAAACCGATGTGTGCGCGGTTGAGCTGACCTGCACGCACGAGCTCAGCAAACAGGTTACGGGTGTTGTCATCAAAGCATGTCACGTGGTCAGAATCCCAGTGCATAGGTCTTGAAACGTGCAGCATGAGCTCCGGAACGAAGAGAAGGAGCGACGAAACGGCATCGCTAACATTCTCTGTAGGCTCATAATGGCCCGTATCAAGGGTATAGATAACATTGTTCTTAGAGCAGTAGCCGGCGTAGAAGTCGTGCGAACCCACGGTGTAAGCCTCCAGTCCGATGCCGAAGAGCTTAGCCTCAAGGCATGACTTCATATTAGGCAACTTCTCAGAGAGAATGTCGTCGAGGCTCTCCTTGAGTATTTCGCGATAGCGATACTTCTCTACGGTATAGTCTTTGCTGCCATCATGAATCCAGATATTCATGATACAAGGATCGTTCTGATACTTACCCATAGCGTCAGCTATGCGGCGGCAGCGCTTGGTGTGCTCAATCCAGAA
>DLDC01000221.1:0-1968 GCA_002480935.1 Prevotella sp. UBA7782
CAGGAGATAGCTCACTGCCTGGATAAGACGGTAGCCAAGATAGAGAATGCCGTGCTCTCAGCCCTTGAGAACACTCCGCCAGAGCTCTATGCCGACATTGTGAAGAATGGCATCTGGCTCAGTGGTGGCGGCGCTTTGCTGCGTGGCCTCGACCGTCGTCTGCAAGACAAGATCAGCATACCGTTCCATATAGCAGAAGATCCACTTCATAGCGTGGCTATAGGTGCCGGTATTGCGTTGAAGAATGTAGACCGTTTCTCCTTCCTCATGAGGTAACAAGGAGATGCACAACCTATCGGAGTTTCTTTCGAAGAATAAGCACTGGTTCCTATTGGTGCTGTTGGAGGTGGCAAGCCTTGTGCTTCTGTTCCACAACAACAGCTACCAGGGCTCCGTGTGGTTCTCTTCTGCCAATGAGGTTGCAGGCCGGGTGCTGCAGGCCGAGTCGCATGTGCGTTCGTTCTTTGGCATGGCCAAGATGAACGAAGAGCTCACCCAGCGTAACATCTACCTTGAGCAGCAGGTGCGCATCCTCACCAATAAGATGTCGGCCAAGGGCGATAGTGCCTCTTTCCTCAGACTCAGTAGGCTCCAGGCGCTTAGCGATGTGAAGCTCATTCCCGCCAAGGTGGTGAGCAACTCGCTCGACAAGGCAGAGAACTTCATCACAATAGACAAGGGATCAGCCGATGGCGTGCACAAGGACATGGGCGTTGTCTGTGGCACAGGCATCGTGGGCATCGTCTATTTGGTGTCAGCCCATTACTCCGTAGTCATTCCGGTGCTCAACGTGAAGTCCAACATCAGCTGTGCCATCAAGGGTCGCGGCTACTTTGGCTATCTGCATTGGTCGGGTGGCGCGTGCGATGTGGCATGGCTTGACGATGTTCCCCGTCATGCCCATTTCAAGCTGGGCTCGGCCATAGTCACCAGTGGCTATTCGGCAGTGTTCCCTCCCGGCATGTTGGTGGGCAAGGTGCTGCATGTGTATAACTCAGAAGATGGCTTGTCTTATCGTCTCATGGTGAAGCTTTCAACCGACTTCTCGCGTCTTCGCGACGTCTGCGTCATCTCCACGCCTCACATGAGTGAGCAGTGCGTCATGTTGCAGGCGGCCCAGGACTCGCTCAAGCAGAAGCCCAATTCATAGCTATGTGCTCTCGAAAGAATATAATATGTGTCAACAATTAATGCGTGAAGTATGAACATAGATTTCCTTAAAAAGCTCATGCTCTTCCTGGTTTTCTGTCTCGTACAGGTACTGGTGCTGGGACACATCCATCTGTTGGGTGTGGCCACACCCTTGCTGTATGTGTACTTCATACTCCTTATGCCTCGCAATTATCCCAAGTGGGGCATCCTTTTGTGGGCGTTTTGCATGGGTGTCATCATCGACACCTTCTCCAATACGGCAGGTGTGGCCTCGGCCAGCCTAACCCTTATAGGCGCCCTCCAACCCTATGTGCTTGAGGCCTTTGTGCCCCGCGACTCAGCCGATGACCTGGTGCCCTCACACAAGTCGCTGGGTGCAGGTGCCTTTATGTACTATAGCTTCCTCATCACGCTCATTTATTGCCTGCTTTTCTTCACGCTGGAGATGTTCAGCTTTTTCAATCTGCTCTTCTGGGCAGAGTGTGTTGCAGGCAGCCTGGTCATCACCTTGCTCCTCATTCTTGTTGTAGAGAATGTGCGGAAGGTGTGAGGAGGCCGTGGCACTACGGTACATTTACAATATGTAACTAACAGACTGTATGAAGGATTTCAACCTTGAAAAGAGGCGTTATGTGCTTAGTGGCATTGCCGCAGGCATTGTTGTAATATATCTCTTGCGGTTGTTCACGTTGCAGATCATGAGCGACGACTACCGTAAGAGCGCTGACTCCAACGCCTTTCTCAAGAAGATAGAGTTCCCTTCGCGTGGCACTATCGTAGATCGCAAGGGCCGGTTGCTTGTCTACAACCAGCCCG
>DLDC01000221.1:2042-10400 GCA_002480935.1 Prevotella sp. UBA7782
AAACGCATGAACGACATCAAGGACACACGCAAGAATCCGGGTTATTCGCGTTTCACCCAGCAGCTCTTTATGAGTCAGATTTCCGACACCGTCTTCAGTGCCTTTCAAGAGAAGCTATATCGTTTTCCAGGCTTCTACGTGCAGCGTCGCAGCGTGCGACAGTATCAGCGTCCCATCGCGGCCCATGTCTTGGGCGATGTGGCTGAGGCCTCGCAGAGCGATATAGAGCTAGACAACTATTATCAGCCTGGCGATTATATCGGCAAGACGGGCATTGAGCGTACCTATGAGAAGGATTTGCGCGGGCAGAAAGGCATTCAGATCTTGCTTCGTGATGCCCACGGCCGCATACAAGGCAAGTATCAGAACGGTAAGTACGACCAGCGCCCCCGTCCCGGCCGCGACCTTCAGTTGGGTATTGATGCCGACTTGCAGGCTCTGGGCGAGCGCCTCATGGAGGGCAAGCTGGGAGCTATCGTAGCCATAGAGCCTCAAACGGGTGAGATATTGTGTATGGTGTCATCGCCCACGTACGACCCCCGCATGATGATAGGCAAGATGCGAGGCAAGTATCAGCACCAGATGGCCCTCGATCCGGCTAAGCCTTTGCTCAACAGAGGCATCATGGGGCAGTATCCTCCCGGCTCTACATTCAAGACTTCGCAGGCCGTTACCTATCTCACTGAGCACATCATCAACGCCCAGACCACAGAGTTTCCATGCCACCACGGCTTCTATTTCCGCGGCTTACACGTGGGATGCCACTCTCATCCCAGTCCGCTGTCGCTTGTTCCCGCCCTCAGCACGTCGTGCAATGCCTATTTCTGCTGGGGACTCTATTACATGCTGTCCAACCGCAAGTTGTATCCCACGCTCGATATTGCCATGAATCGCTGGCGCGACTACATGAAGAGCATGGGCTTCGGCTATAAGTTGGGAATCGACTTGCCGGGAGAGAAGCGCGGCATGATACCTAACGCCGAGTTTTATGACAATGCCTTTGGCAAGTGGAATCCGCTCTCCGTCATCTCCATCGCCATCGGTCAGGGCGAGGTTAACCTCACTCCGTTACAGATAGCCAACCTTTGTGCCACCATAGCCAACCGTGGTTATTACATCACGCCGCACGTGGTGCGCCACGTTCAGGGCGAGAAGCTTGACAAGAAATATACCGAGCGCCATTACACCATGGGTTCGCGCGCTGCTTACGAATGGGTGGTGGCCGGTATGCGTGCCTCTGTGCTGGGCGGAACCTGCCGCTCGGCCAACACCCCCATGTATGAGGTGTGTGGTAAGACGGGCACGGCGCAGAACCGCGGACGTGATCACTCGGCCTTCATGGGCTTCGCTCCGATGAACAATCCCAAGATAGCCATCGCCGTATATGTAGAGAATGGTGGCTTCGGTGCCGTCTACGGTGTGCCAATTGGCTCGCTCATGATAGAGCAATATCTCAATGGCAAGCTCTCTAAGAGCAGCATGGCCAAGGCTGCCGTCATGCAGAGCCGTCATATCAAGTATGGCTTTGACCGTCCGCTCACTCATGCCGACTCTTTGAAGCTCGATTCCATCAAGCGCATCAACGCCATCAAGGACTCTCTCAAGAAGGTGCAGGACGCCAAAGACCTTCAGCTCAAGAGTAAGCTGGCAGAGAAGGAGGCCAAGGAGAAGGAGCAGAAGAAGCAACAAAAGGGCAGCGAGCCTCTCAACGATCCGGCACTCATGCCGGAGGAAGAGGTGGGCATACGTACCGAGAAACGTAAGGAAACAGACAAAGAACCAAAGGATAAGAAATCAGACAAGAATGCTAAACACGAATCAGAGTGACAAGCAGCCCGGTGTGCTCCAGTCTCTAGACTGGTGGACCATCGGCATTTACCTCGCCTTGCTCGTCTTTGGATGGGTCAGCGTGTGTGGCGCAAGCTACACTTATGGAGATACCGACATCTTCAGTCTCTCCACACGGTCGGGCATGCAGATTGTTTGGATAGGCACCAGTATCTGTCTGGGCTTTGTGCTCCTCATGCTCGACGACCGGTTCTACGATACCTTTGCTTACGTGATATATGGTTTGTTCATGGTGTTGCTGTTTGTCACCATCTTCAACCCCCACGAAATCAAGGGCTCCCGATCGTGGCTGGTGCTCGGTCCGCTGCGTTTGCAGCCCGCAGAGTTTGCCAAGTTCGCCACGGCACTGGCCATTTCAAAGTACATGAGCTCCTATGGCTTCGACATACATAAGTGGAAAGACTTCTTCGGAGCGTGCCTCATCGTCATCGTACCCATGCTTTTCATAGTCGGTCAGCGTGAGACGGGTTCGGCTCTTGTCTACACTGCCTTCTTCCTTATGTTTTATCGTGAGGGCATGTCGGGCAGCTTCCTTTTCACCGGCGTGGCTATGGTCGTCTATTTCGTTGTAGGCATCAAGTACGAGAACGTGATGATGTGGGATCAGCACACCTCTGTGGGTAAGTTCGTGGTGCTTCTTCTCGTGCAGATATTCACCTCTGGCATGGTCTACACCTATCTCAAAGACCGCGCCGCAGCTCTTGGCATTCTGGCCTATTGTGTGGGTCTCACCCTGCTCTTCGTGCTCTTCTCCACCTTTGTCATACCTTTCGATGTGGTATGGGTGCAGCTGGTACTCTCAGCCTTCCTCATCGGCTACCTTGTTTTTCAAGGTCTGAGCACCCGTTTCATGCATTATTTCTACATAGCCCTGTTTGCTGTTGGCTCCGTGTTGTTTTTCTACAGTGCCGATTATGTGCTCAACGATGTCATGGAGCCTCACCAGCGCGTGCGTATCAATGTGCTGCTGGGCCTGGATGAAGATCCTGCGGGCGCAGGCTATAACGTTCATCAGAGCGAGATAGCCATTGGCTCGGGCGGCCTGGGTGGCAAAGGCTTCCTCAATGGAACGCAGACTAAGTTGAAGTTTGTGCCTGAGCAAGACACCGACTTTATCTTCTGCACCGTGGGTGAAGAGGAAGGGTTCTTAGGCTCGGCAGCCGTTCTGCTGCTCTTCCTGGCCCTTATTGTCAGACTGATGATGCTGGCTGAGCGACAACCCTTTAAGTTCGGAAGAGTCTATGGCTATTGTGTGGCCAGCATTTTCCTCTTCCATTTGTTCATCAATGTGGGCATGGTGCTCGGTCTGACCCCTGTCATCGGCATCCCGCTGCCCTTCTTCAGCTATGGCGGATCGTCGCTTTGGGGTTTCACTCTTCTGCTCTTCATATTCCTGCGTATAGATGCCGGGCGCAACCTCATCAGACAATAGGCATACTTCTGTTGTATAGAAGGGTCTTTCTGAAGCATGTTTGTCCTACTGTATCAGTAATTCAGCTGGGCAAACATGCAACTTTCAGTAGACGGATAGGCGCAAGATATTTAAGAAGTCTGCGCGTCTAGCCTTTATGATCGTATTGGCATTCCGCATGATGTTGATAAATAAAAAAGCAGGGAGCTTGTGCCCCCTGTTTGTAATAACGGCAGATTGTTCGTGGCTTATGTTTTTCTACCAGCAATAAGCCAGTGATATTCCATTTACTTCTTTATCCATTTACGGCCATTGCAGATTACAATACCCTTGTAGCCTTTGTCCACGCGATGACCAGCGAGGTTGTATAGCTTCCTGTCAATGGTTCTGATAGCGTCAGTGTTTGCAGCCTTGATGCCCGTAGCATTGTTTACGCTGATGAGGATGTTTCCGGTGCCGAGCTGGTATATGCCCTTATACTTGGCCAGAGTGCCATAAAAGAGCACCTCTTTGCCCTGCAGCATCTCGTTAATTACAATGTCTGAGGTATATTCGGCCTTGTTGAGATACAGTCCATAGTAAGCCTCTAAAGTCTGGGTGTTGGTTGTTCCGTCCTCGCTAATGGTTATGTTGGGACGTTTACATTTATGTTAAATTCTGTGAGTCGTTTTGCTATGAATATCCACAAATGGATGCAACTGGATGAAGTACTTGTACTCATCAAGCACCATATAGCATGACAATAAAGCCTGTTTGCAAGTTGAAATTGGCCACGAAACGGGTAGGAAAGAAGTGATTTTTTGTATTCATATTCCGAAACCGCGAAAGTTTTGTTACCTTTGTACGGACAAGAAACGAGAATGAGGCATATTCATCATATCATATCTGCTTTTCTGACGCTGCTACTTCTTCTTCCTTCTGCCACGATGCTGGCGGAAAAAAGTTCGAAGGAGCTGCGTGCCATGGCCGACAAAAAGTATAATGCCGGCCAATATCCGGAGGCTCTGGATGACTATATCCGCGCCATGGAGCAGGCAGAGCGCGAGAAAGACTATCGCAACTGTGCCGCCTGCACCGGTTATATAGGCAATATATACGATGCCTACGGCGATTATAACAGTTGTGCGGCTTACTATGCGAAGGGATATGCCCTGGCCAAACGCATCGGCGACAGCAATTTGCAGTCTAACTTTCTTACCAATCTCGTTACGGTGTACTGTAGGTTGGGCAACGTTAAGAAGGCTCATTATTATTATTCGTTGTCTTCAAAGACGCCCAATACGCTGGACAAAGACAGTTGGCGATATTATCTTTTGTATGACAAGGCTCGCATACTCACGGCAGAAAATCGTTTTTGGCAAGCTATAGCCGTGCATCGCCAAGCCGAGGAATATGCCCGCCGTCACGGTATGGACCCTGTGCGCATTCTCTTTCAGATGAGTGAGATAGGCAATATATACGTGCGCATGGGCCAATATAAGGAAGCCATAACCATGGGCCGGCGCTGTGAGGCCATGGCCGACAGCCTTCGTAACGGCGAACTGCTGGTGAACGCTTATAAGATGTTGGCCGATGCCTACTCGTTGGGGCATCAGGAGGCTAAGGCCCGGCTCTACCGGTCGCGCTTCTTCAGCTTGAGCGATTCGGTTTACAACATGCGCGAGTTCTTCAATGTGCGCCATAAGCTAAACGAATATGAAGACCGAGTAAATAATGAGAGGCTTAACAGGCTGCATGACCATATCTACATGCAGAACGCCATTATCTTTATAACAGTGGCTTTTCTGCTCGTTCTGGCCGTGCTCATCCTGTACATATACCGCAAAAACCGGCATCTGCTCGAGGCTCAACGCTTGCTTATCAGCAAGAACAGCGAGCTGGCTAAGCAGGACAAGCAGAACCAGCTTCTTTTGCAAGAGTATTTGCAGAAAGACGGAGGCTGCCTGTCGGAGAATGAGGATGAAGGTGCCGCACAGCGCGAACGCCCCATCTCTGAGGAGAACGAGCGCAGACTGCTGTTTAAGATAAACGATGTGATGGGCCACACATACTTCTTTGCCAACCCCGATTGCAGTTTGCAAGACCTGGCACGTGCCACCGGCTCTAACACCCACTATGTGTCGTGGGTCATCAACGATAGTTATCACAAGAACTTCAAGGCACTCCTGAATGAGTATCGCATCAGGGAGGCGTGCAAGCTATTGTCTGACAAGGAGCACAGCGAGCGCTTCACCCTTCAGGCCGTGTACGAGCAGGTGGGTTATAAAAATGCTGCCAGCTTTATCAGAGCCTTCCGAAAGGTTTACGGAATGACGCCCACGGAGTATCGCCGCATTATCAATGATGAGGAGTGAGCACTCAACAGTCCTTCTGTTGTAATCATTTTTCGTTTATTTCTGTCCTGCCTTGCGGTGCTTAGGGCCTGTTGTTGCCCTCTCTCTACACGCTTATTACGCAAACAGCGTACTACTTGTTTCTGGTTGTCGTAAGTGCTTGTGTGCCAATGGGATATGTTCTGTGCTCAAAAACCGCCACTTTGCCCATTCAAAAGTATGCTTTTCGGTCTCCCAAATACGTGTTCTTGTCATGTAAAAAGGGCATTTCTGTAAAGCAAAGAATATGTTGTTGCCAACAGATGTGCCGATGCTCTCTTGTCAATCAGTATATAAAGACGCGTGAACCGTCTGCTTTTTGTAAGTTTATTTCGTTAGTTCTCTCTTGTTGTTCTGTTCTCTTCGGTCATCATCCTCGTGCAGGCCCAGCCTTGGGCATACTGAGCATAGCCAGAGTTAAATGTGAGGTGAGAACTCATAATTTTCTTGTTTCTTGTCAAAAGTATCAAAAAAACGAACTATATTTGTACCTGTAATCACTTTAAAACATAAATACTATGAAGCGCAAATCAAAGATGCATAACGAAAAAGAATATGACCTGAACAATGTTTATCAGGATGATGACCGCCAAGTGGACTTGCACGAGGATGGTGATGAGGCATGGAAGGATGACTGACAGAGCCGCGCCACGGGATGGGTCAGGCTGAATGCGGCCCACTGTGGACAAGGCTTTGTGGCTAAAAATCATCTTCCGGCTGCATCCATGAGCTTCTGACGGGCGCCAGAGCGGGCTGGGTAAGAGGCATGAAGGTTGTGCCTCTATGTGCTGTTGTGCCGCTCGGCTTATGCCGAGCGGACCGTTAATGCTGTGTGTGAGCATGGGCGTAAAGTGTGCCAAATGCATCATTTATCTCAGAAAGGCATGTTTTCTGATTATTTTTTCGTAACTTTGCCCGGAATAAGAACAGCACATCAATGAAATGGGATGAGGTGATAGCGCAACAGGAAGCCAAGAACAGGCTCAAGCAGTTGGCCGATGAGGGTCGCGTGCCGCAGGCTCTGCTCTTTACGGGAGCCGCGGGCGTGGGCAAGATGGCCCTTGCCCTGGCCTTTGCCTCCTATCTACTGGGCGAGGACAACGCCTCGTTTACGGGCAATCGTGTGAATGCTGCCGCCATGTTGCGCAACCTGGAGCACCCCGACCTGCACTTCTCTTTTCCCACCATCAAGACACCCGGCATGGGTTCTGACCATGTTCCGGAGAGCGATGACTTTGCCAAGCAATGGCATGAGCTGCTCCGCACAGGGCCATACTTCACTCTTGAGCAATGGATGAGCATGATGGGCGCTGCCAATCAGCAGGCCATCATCACCGTGCGTGAGAGCGATGCCCTGCTGCACAAGCTGTCTCTGAAGTCGAGTCAGGGCGGATATAAGGTGAGCATCATCTGGTTGCCCGAGCGTATGAACATAGCTTGCGCCAACAAAATGCTCAAGCTGTTGGAGGAACCGCCCAGTCAGACCGTCTTCTTGCTGGTGAGCGAGCAGCCGGAGCTGTTGCTTGAGACCATCAGAAGCAGGACGCAGCGGTTTGAAGTGAAGCGCATACCCGAGCAAGACATCTGTCGCGAGCTGGTGAGCCGGCGCGCCATAGACGAGCAGGCAGCCACCCGCGTGGCACACATAGCCCGTGGCTCGTGGACGGCAGCCCTGGACACGCTGGCAGCCGGCAATGAGAACAGAACCTTTCTTGACCTCTTCAAGGAGCTGATGAGGCTGTGCTATAAGCGCGACGTGTTGCAGCTGAAGCGGTGGAGTGATGCCGTGTCAGAGTTCGGACGTGAGAAGCAACGCCGCATGCTGGCCTACTTCTTGCAGATGATTCGTGAGAGCTTTGTCTACAACTTCCATAAAAGGGAGCTCGTGTACATGACAATAGAGGAGGAAGGCTTTGCACGCAACTTCGCTCCTTTCATCAACGAGCGCAACATCATAGGCATCAACCACTTGCTGGAGCGTGCCTATCGTGACATCGGACAAAACGCCAACGCCCCCATGGTGTTCTTCGACGTGGCGCTGAAGCTCATTGTGCTGTTGCTGAGCAAGTGAGTTTTTTAAGACATATATATTATCCGGCCACTCTCCTGGCGACTGTGGCCTAATGACTGACAATAAGAAATGGATTTTAAAAATATGAAGTTCACCCTTTGGCAAGGCTGCTGTCGCGGTCTCTCGGCAAAGGGATGCGGCAGGCAGGACAGACAGCTCAACACATACGACTGGCTGGCCGACGTGCCGGGAAACAGCGAATCGACCGACTTGGTTGAGGTGCAATTCAAGAATACCCGCAAGGGCTACTATCATAACGTGAACCATCTGGACCTGCAAAAAGGCGACATCGTGGCCGTGGAGGCTAGTCCGGGGCACGACATCGGCGTGGTTACGCTGACGGGACAGCTGGTGAAGTTGCAGCTGAAAAAGGCTAATCTGAAGAGTGCCGACGACATTAAGCGCATCTACCGCAAGGCCAAGGATGTGGACATGGCCAAATATAAGGAGGCTAAGGCCCGTGAGCACGACACCATGATACGCTCGCGGCAGATAGCCAAGGGCCTGGGCTTACAGATGAAGATAGGCGACGTGGAGTATCAAGGCGACGGCAACAAGGCCATCTTCTATTATATAGCCGACGAAAGGGTAGACTTCAGACAGCTCATCAAAGACCTTGCGGCCGCTTTCCATGTGCGCATAGAGATGAAGCAGAT
>DLDC01000089.1:0-3584 GCA_002480935.1 Prevotella sp. UBA7782
TGTAGTTATTATCTTTTGAAAATCTTTTTGACGTGTGCAAAGTTACACTTAATATTGATATAAATCAAAGAATATCCATGAAAATATCAAATAATTTACGTAAACGTTTTCAGTATAACACCTAACAAATAGCGTTCTTGCGCTTTTTTAACAATAAACTCACACCATTTATCCTATTTTACTGTACCTTTGTATGCACAAACAATGATTTGTCAACATACTAAATGAAGGAATTTGTAATATCAGAAGCGAAAGCCGAAACAGCTATATTGGTAGGACTTATTACGCCCGAGCAGGACGAGTCTAAGACAAAAGAATATCTCGATGAGCTGGAATTTCTGGCTGATACGGCCGGAGCCGAGACGATAAAGCGTTTTACGCAACGTGTAAATGGGCCTAACTCAGTTACTTATGTAGGTAAAGGCAAGCTTGAAGAGATAAGAGATTACATTAAAGAAAAAGACGACGAAGACGACCCTGTGGGCATGGTTATCTTTGATGATGAGTTGTCGGCCAAGCAGATACGCAACATTGAGAACGAGCTGCAAGTAAAGATACTAGACCGAACAAGCCTCATTCTAGACATATTTGCCATGCGTGCGCAAACAGCCAACGCCAAGACGCAGGTGGAGCTGGCGCAATATCACTACATGCTGCCCCGCCTTCAGAGGCTTTGGACACACCTGGAGCGACAAGGAGGCGGCTCTGGCTCGGGTGGCGGAAAAGGCTCTGTGGGACTTCGAGGCCCTGGTGAGACGCAGTTGGAAATGGACCGCCGTATCATATTGCAGCGCATGAGCCTGCTGAAAAAGCGCCTGGCTGAGATAGACAAGCAAAAGGCCACACAACGCAAAAACCGCGGCAGGCTCATCAGGGTGGCCCTTGTGGGATATACGAACGTGGGGAAATCGACCATCATGAACCTCATGGCCAAGAGCGAAGTGTTTGCAGAGAACAAGCTCTTTGCAACCCTCGACACCACAGTTCGCAAAGTGGTGATTGGCAACCTGCCTTTCTTGCTGGCCGACACCGTGGGCTTTATACGCAAGCTGCCTACTGACTTGGTTGACTCCTTCAAGTCTACGCTCGATGAGGTGCGTGAGGCTGACCTGCTGCTGCACGTAGTAGACATCTCCCACCCCGACTTTGAGGAGCAAATAAACGTTGTGCAGCAAACGCTGAGCGAGCTGGGCTGTGCCGAGAAACCGATGATGATAGTATTTAATAAGGTGGACAACTATCACTGGATAGACAAGGAAGAAGACGATCTGACGCCTCCTACAAAAGAGAACATTACGCTCGCGCAGCTCAAAAACACGTGGATGGCTAAGTTAGGTGACAACTGTATCTTCATTTCGGCCAAGAAAAAGGAGAACATAGACACCTTCAGGGATGTGCTATACAAGCGGGTCAGAGAGCTGCATGTGCAGAAATATCCTTACAACGACTTCCTCTACCCTATCGAAAACGATTAATTCTTTATCATGACTATGGAATACAGAAACCTGACTGAAGATGAGATTAGCCAACTAGAGAAGCAAGGTTGCACAGCTGAAGACTGGGCAAAGGTGAGCGTTGCGGCCGAATTTGTGCCTGAATATGTGCATAATGTTGTTTTTCAAGGAGATATACGCCTAGGCTCATTCAATTCTTTCACCAATGTTTCAGCATCATTCAAACGCCATTCGGGCATATACAATGCCCTGTTGAACAACGTGAGCGTGGGCAATGACTGCCTGATTGAGAACATAGGCCACTATATCAGCAACTATGACATTGGCAACGGATGTATTATCTGCAACACATCGCTCATCGAAACCACTGATGGAGCCACCTTTGGTGAGGGTGGAACCATCGCCGTGCTGAACGAGGCAGGCGACGGAAATGTAGTTGCCACCCACTCACTCACGTGCCAGCTGGCCGCCCTCTGCGTGCGAAACAGCCATGACGCTGACTTCCGTAACGCTGTGAGAAGGCTTGCCAATGAGGAAAATGCCATGACCAAACCCTCAAGAGGCTTTGTGGGCGACCATGCCAAGATAACAAATACAAACGAAATAATCAACGTAGCCATTCAGGCTGATTGCGAAATATCCGGCGCAGCACGTATTACAGACTGCACCATACAAAGTTCTGCGTCGGCAAGCGCATACGTAGGAACTGGCGTTATACTCGAAAACAGCATCATAGGAGCTGGCTCAAGCATCACCGACTTCGTGAAACTGCAAGACTGCTTTGTGGGGCAAGCCTGTCAGATAACAAGTTCGTTCACGGCCAATCAGTGCTTGTTTTTTGACAACACCTTTATGTCATGCGGCGAGGCATGCGCTGCTTTCTGCGGACCATTCACTGCCAGCCATCACAAGAGCACACTGCTCATAGGCGGCATGTTCAGCTTCTACAACGCCGGATCGGCCACCAACTTCAGCAACCACGCCTATAAGATGGGACCGGTGCATTGGGGCGTGTTGGAGAGAGGATGCAAAACGGCCAGCGGATCGTATATCTTCATGCCTGCACATATTGGCTATTTCAGTGTGGTTATGGGTAAGGTGATGAGCCATCCAGACACTATGCGCATGCCTTTCTCTTATATCATTGCGTCAGACGATAAGCTTACGCTTGTTCCGGGCAGAAACCTAGCCACGGTAGGACTGTGGCGCGACGTGAGGAAATGGCCGCAACGCGACTTGCGTCCTACGGAAGACCGGCAGGACATCATAAACTTCGACTGGCTCTCCCCCACCATCATGCAATATGTTGTTGAGGGACGCAATGCCTTGCAAGCTTTACGACAGGCTTCGGTTATGGCCGAAAGTTACGTATATCGCAATATGGTTATCACGGCATCCAGTCTGCAAAAAGGCATCAAACTATACAATATAGCCATACAGATGTTCATTTGCCAAGCCATGCAAGAGGCTCAACGGGCAGGAATAGACTTGAACAGCGATGCCGGTGAAACCGGACAATGGACGGAGTTATGCGGACTCTACTTGCTGAAAGAGGACGAGAAGAGGCTGGTGAATGCCGTGAAAGACGGCAGCATAGAAAGTTTTCAGGACCTGCAATGGCAGCTTGACGCCATCCATGCCAACTATACATTTAATAAATGGGCATGGGCACGACAGTTGGCCTGCGAAGAATATAACGTAAATGAGATAAATGAGGCGATCGAAGGCCGCATTACAGCCAATGGCAAACAAGCCATGGAGCAACTGACGGCACTTGTAAAGAAAGACGCCGAGAAAGAGTTCGGCATGGGAGACGTTGACAAACAATTGCTGAACTCGTTTTTACAACAGCTGGAAGCATGACAACTGACCGGCGGGCCGACATGAAACCATAGCCGGACAGTGCATGGCTATGACCAACGAACAAAACAACATAAGATAATAACAATGACTATGAACATCAAAAGGGCCAGACAGATGGCGGGCCAAAGGCATAAGAGCCACATGAAAAGGCTCGCCGGCACACTGGCCATGCTTTGTCTTACGACCATGGGCACGTTTGCCCAAAGCCTAAAGTATGACTCTGTTCCGGGCGACCTGATGCACACGCGTATCTATACGCTCGACAAC
>DLDC01000089.1:3590-8193 GCA_002480935.1 Prevotella sp. UBA7782
CATTCAGACTTATATAGCTGTGCGCACCGGCTCGCGCAACGACCCCAAGGAGACAACGGGGCTCGCACACTATCTGGAACACCTCATGTTTAAGGGCACAACCCACTTTGGCACAAGCAATATGCAGGCCGAGCGGCCTCTGCTAGACTCTATAGAGCATCGCTTTGAGGTGTATCGCACGCTTACGGACGCCGCTCAGCGCAAGGCATATTATCATCAGATAGACTCCATCTCGCAACTTGCGGCGCGCTATAACATCCCCAATGAGTATGACAAGATGATGTCTGCCATAGGTGCTGATGGTTCTAACGCCTACACAAGCAATGACGTGACATGCTACGAGGAGGATATTCCCTCTAACGAAGTAGACAACTGGGCCCGCATACAGGGCGACAGATTTCAGAATATGGTGATTCGCGGCTTCCACACAGAGCTTGAAGCGGTGTATGAAGAGTTTAATATCAACATGGCATCCGACGGTTATAAAACCTATACGGCCTTACTGAAGAAGCTCTTCCCCACACATCCGTATGGCACACAGACTACCATCGGACTTCAGGAACACCTGAAGAACCCCTCCATAACGAATATCAAGAAGTATTTTGCCAAGTATTATGTTCCCAACAATGTGGCTATCTGCATGGCAGGCGACCTGGATTACGACAAGACAGTGGCTACTCTACAAAAATACTTTGGCTCTTGGAAAGGCTACGGAAAGGTTTCCGCGCCCGAATATCAGCCACAGCCCGTGCTGACAACGCCACAAGACACGAGCGTGGTGGGCCAGAACAACGAGGCACTGATGATGGGTTGGCGCTTCGAACGTGGCAATGCGCTGCAAATGGATACGCTTGACATCATCAACCAACTGCTGTGCAACGGCAAGGCCGGGCTCTTTGATGCCGACCTTAATCAAAAGATGAAGGTGCAAAGCATTGACGACGGTCTGGAGAAAATGCATGATTACAGCTTTTTCTATATAGCAGCCACTCCCAAACAGGGGCAGACTCTTGATGATGTAAGAAAGCTGGTGCTGGCAGAAATAGACAAGTTGAAGCGTGGAGACTTTGCAGATGATTTGGTTCCGGCTATTATCAACAACTACAAACGCCATTATTACGAATCGCTGAACAGCAATGAGAGCCGTGCCAACGCCTTCGTTAATGCTTTTATCCTGCAATGCCCATGGCGGCAAAACGTAGGACTCATCAACAGAATGTCGAAGATTACGAAGCAAGACATAGTGAATTTTGCCAAACGAAACTTCACTGACGGCTATGCTTGTGTGTATAAGTTGCAGGGCAATGACACCACTATAAGGAAGGTAGACAAGCCTGCCATCACCCCAATACCAACCAACAACGACAAGCACTCAGCCTTCTTGGATGAGATTGTAAGTGCTAAGGTAGAGCCCATACAGCCCGTTTTCGTGAATTATCAGCGAGATTTGACCAAGTCAGACACTCGCAAGAAGTTGCCCGTACTCTATAAGCAAAACACCAGTGACGGACTCTTCCACTTGCAGTTTCACTTGCCTTTCGGTACCGAAAGCAATCGTATGCTGCCCGTAGCTGCCGGCTTCTTGTCTTACTTAGGCACCAACAAAATGACTGTAGAGCAGGTGAACAGACAGTTCTATAACCTGGCCTGCGACTTCAACATAGATGTAGAGAATGATGAAACGAATATAAATCTCACCGGATTGAGCGAGAATATGCCTAAGGCATTGGCATTGCTCACTCAGCTAATGAATGACGCAAAGCCTGATAAAGAGGCTTGGCAGCGTTATGTTGATGCTGTTGAGAAGGCTCGCCAAGATGAAAAGACCAGTCAGGAGGAAAACTTCAGCGCGCTTCTTTCACTCGGTGTATATGGCGAACACAATCCTTATCTGGAGCGTCCGTCTGTTAGCACATTGAAAAATATGCAGCCTGAGCAGTTCACACAACTTATCAAGCAACTCGGAAACTATCAGGCCACTGTTCTCTATTATGGACCTTACACCCTGAAAGCACTTGACAACCTGGTGAGCAAAGCGGTGAAGACTCCTTCAAAGTTTATGGACGTTCCGGCTGGTAAGCCTTACCTGACTCAAGAAACCAATCAAAACGAGGTGTTGCTGGCCAACTATGAGGCTCCGAACATGTACATCTATAAGATGAACGATGATGGCAAGAAGTTTGATAAAAACGACCTTCCCTACATCGCCATGTTCAATTCATATTTTGCCGGAGGCATGAACAGCATCATCTTCCAAGAGATGCGCGAAGCCAGAGGATTGGCATACAGCACTTGGGCACGCTATAACCTGGCAAGAAACCTTCAAGACACATACGAGTTCCATGCAGGAGTGATTTGTCAGACAGACAAGATGACCGACTGTCTGAAGGAGCTTGCCGTGCTCATGGACTCGATGCCGCAGAATCAGGCTGCCTTTGATATTGCCAAGCAAAGCCTTGAAAAGTTTATCGCATCAAGCCGGACAACAAAGTTCAACGTTCTTTCGAGCTACATAAGTGCCCAGAAGCTAGGACTGGACGAGAGTGCCAACCAGATAATATATAAGGTACTGCCCTCGCTAAAGCTCTCTGATGTGGTTAGGTTCGCTCAAGACAACATCGCTAAGAAGCCCTACAGATACTTGATTCTGGCCAATGAGAAGCTCGTAGATCTGAAGAGTTTGGAGAAGATAGCACCCGTCAAGAAGCTGTCGCAAGCCGACATCTTCGGCAAATAGAATAAGAAGTGATTTAGTGAACAAGATATATTCATATTAAAAAGTCCTCTTGCTATGCGCTCCAGTGCGCTACAATCAAGCGTAATGGATAGCCATAGCGGAGGCAAGGAACAATATGTCAAACGAAGTAAAGTTTAATTATGCGCCCATGTTTCAGACCGGAAAGGATGAAACATCCTACAGACTGCTTAGTAAGGAAGGTGTGTCTGTAAGTGAGTTTGAGGGTAAGGAAATTCTTAAAGTGTCAAAAGAGGCTCTCACATTGCTTGCCCAGCAGGCATTTCATGACTGTGAGTTCATGTTGAGAAGGGCCCACAACAAGCAGGTGGCTGCCATTCTTGACGACCCGGAAGCTTCAGAAAACGACAAGTATGTGGCCTTGCAGTTCCTTCGCAATGCTGAGGTGGCTGTGAAGGGTGTACTGCCTTTCTGCCAGGATACGGGTACAGCAATCATCCATGGAGAGAAAGGACAGCAGGTATGGACAGGCTTTGACGATGCCGAAGCATTGTCGTTGGGCGTATTCAACACCTATACGCAAGACAATCTGCGCTACTCACAGAATGCGCCACTCAACATGTATGATGAGGTGAACACCCGTTGTAATCTTCCGGCACAAATAGATATAGAGGCTACAGAGGGCGCTGAATACCGTTTCATCATGGTTGCCAAAGGCGGAGGCTCAGCCAATAAGACCTACTTCTACCCCATGACGAAGGCTACAATACAGAATGAGGGCACTCTTCTGCCCTTCCTCGTAGAGAAAATGAAGTCATTGGGCACAGCAGCTTGTCCTCCTTATCACATCTGTTTCGTAATTGGTGGCACATCAGCTGAAAAGAATCTGCTCACAGTTAAGCTGGGAAGCATTAAGTATTATGACAATCTGCCGACAACAGGCGATGAGACCGGCCGTGCTTTCCGTGATATAGACTTGGAGAAGAAGCTGCTTGATGAGGCTCATAAGATAGGGCTCGGTGCACAGTTCGGCGGTAAATACCTGGCTCATGACATCAGGGTGATTCGCCTTCCGCGCCATGGCGCAAGCTGCCCTATAGGCATGGGAGTAAGCTGTTCGGCCGACAGAAACATCAAGGCAAAGATAAACCGCGACGGTATTTGGCTGGAGCAAATGGACGACAACCCCTCTGAGCTTATACCAGAAAGATACCGCAAGCCAGGAGAAGGCGCTAAAGGCATAGAAATAGACCTTGACAAAGGCATTGATGCAGTGCGTGCCGAACTGACCAAATATCCCGTTTCTACACGTGTAAGCCTCAATGGCACCATCATTGTAGCACGCGATATCGCCCACGCTAAGCTCAAGGCACGCTTGGATAAGGGTGAAGATTTGCCGCAATACTTTAAGGATCATCCTATCTTATATGCCGGACCGGCCAAGACGCCTAAGGGTTATCCTTGCGGTTCTATGGGTCCTACAACAGCAAACCGTATGGATCCCTACGTAGATGAGTTCCAAGATCATGGCGGTAGCCTTGTGATGATAGCCAAAGGTAATCGCACACAGGTGGTAACAGATGCTTGCAAGAAGCATCACGGGTTCTACTTAGGTACTATAGGAGGCGTCGCTGCAGTGCTGTCACAGAGTTGCATCAAGAGCATAGAATGTGTTGAGCATCCCGAACTGGGCATGGAGGCAATATGGAAGATAAGGGTAGAAAACTTCCCCGCCTTTATATTGGTCGACGATAAAGGCAATGACTTCTTCAAGCAACTCAAGCCATGGACTCCATGTAGTGCATGTAACAAGTAATAATCATTATTATATAAGGTGAAACGGGAGCAGGGCAATACTTGTTCCCGTTTTGCTGTTTTCTGATACTATTTATTGCTGTCCGCTAAAAC
>DLDC01000187.1:0-224 GCA_002480935.1 Prevotella sp. UBA7782
CTGCCCTCGCTCATCAAGGCCTATCGCATACAAGACAAGGCCCGCAACGTGGGCTTCGACTGGCAGAAGAAAGAAGATGTGTGGCAGAAGGTGCATGAGGAGCTCTCCGAGCTGGAGACCGAGCTGGCCAAGGAAGACAAGGCAGCCTCTACGCAAGAGCTTGGCGACTTCCTCTTCAGCGTTATCAACGCCGCCCGCCTTTATCATCTCAACCCCGACAACGC
>DLDC01000187.1:299-24432 GCA_002480935.1 Prevotella sp. UBA7782
GAGATGGATGCCTTGTGGAACGAGGCCAAGGCGCTGGAAAAGAAACAGAAGTAATAAATATCAGTAAACACAATTAATATGAAGAAAACGTATATATTGGCTCTGCTGGCCCTCGCTACTATGGTGTTTGCCATAAGCGGATGCAAGCAGCAAAAAAAAGACAACCGTGCCGACATAGAGCTGAGAGACACTGCCCAGCAAACCGTTGCCGACACCACGCAATATGGAACGTGTGGTGATGGCACGTCGATGCACTCGCTCGAACTGGTGTGCGACGATGGCAGCGTGCATCATTATCTCATCGACGTAGACGATTCTACCCTGTCTGTGGTGAAAGGAGGTCTGCTGGCAGGCGACCGCATGGCCGTGGTGAGCCACGTGGAGTATGGCGACACCATAGCCGATGAGATTATCAACCTCACCTCACTTATGGGTACGTGGCAGAGTCTGGATAAGAATTTCGAGATAAAAGACGGCGGTGTGGTGGCGTCTGACGCCCGTGCTGAGAGCAATCCGTGGACCACTTGGAAGATACTCAACGGCCATCTGCTGCTCAATGCCGACACGTTCGACATTGATGAGTTGGGTGCCGACTCGCTCTATCTGGAAAACCATGACGGCATTTTCGGCTTTAAGCGAATGAAGAAGTAAGGAGACTGTAGCATGAGCGAGCCTTTCAGAGTGCACATCCTGGGCTGCGGCAGCGCCTTGCCCACCATGAGGCATAACCCGTCGTCGCAGGTTATTGAGCTGCGCGGAAAGCAGTTCATGATAGATTGTGGCGAGGGCACGCAGCTGCAGTTGCGTCGCAGCCACCTCAAGTTCACCAAGACGGGAGCCGTGTTTATCTCTCATCTGCACGGCGACCATTGTTTTGGGCTCATCGGCATGATTTCCACCTTCGGCATGTTGGGGCGCACGGCACCTCTGCATGTCTATGCCCCTGAGGCGCTGCAAGCCTTCTTGCACACTGAGATGCAGCTGTTTTGCAACGGACTGGAGTATGATGTGGTTTTTCATGCAGTAGACACCACGCAGCACAAGGTGATATACGAGGACAAAAGTGTAACGGTAGAGACCGTGCCTCTGTCGCATCGCGTGCCTTGCAACGGCTTCCTCTTCCGCGAGAAGCCTTCGCTTCCGCACATCAGACGCGACATGATAGACTTCTATCACATCCCCCTGAGCCAGATCAACAACATCAAGAATGGTGCGTCGTGGACCACTCCCGACGGCCAGCTCATAGCCAATGAACGGCTCACCATGCCGGCCGACAAGCCCCGGAGCTATGCTTATTGCTCGGATACCCGCTATCTGCCCCAGTTGCACCAGCTGGTGAGCGGCGTGTCTACGCTCTATCATGAGAGCACCTACGCCAGCGACAATGCCGAAAGGGCCAAGCTCTTCTTTCACAGCACGGCGGCTCAGGCTGCCCAGGTGGCCAAGGATGCTCATGTGGGCAAGCTGTTGCTGGGCCATTACAGCGCGCGCTATGATGACGAAGACAAGTTGCTGAGCGAGGCGAGGGCCGTTTTCCCACAGTCTTATCTCACAGACGAGGGTATGACCATAGATGTTTAACATCCCCATTTGTTGGTATTTTGAGTCTTTAACTACCCCAAAAGCTTGACAAAATTTGCATTTTACACAAAACAAATGTTATTTTGCATCATACTAAAACATTATGAGAGGGATATGAAGAGATGAAGAAGCAAAAAATGTATGAGGCCGATGACAAGATGATTTCGCTGATACGCGACAACTATAGCGTGCTCCAGAGCCTGGGAAGCTTTGGCATCAGCTTGGGATTTGGCGACAAAACGGTGAGCGAGGTGTGTGAGAGCGAGGGCGTAGACACACGCACCTTCCTGGCTGTAGTAAACTTTACGGTGAACAACTTCCTGAGTCCGGACGACGCTGGGCAGCTTTCGGTAGACACGTTGCTCAAGTATCTCAGAGCAAGCCATCAGTATTATCTGGGCTTCGAGTTGCCTTTCATCAAGAAAGAGCTGCAAGGCGCGCTCGACAGCGACGACAGTGTGACGCGCTTTATTTTGAAGTTGTATGACGAGTTTGCCCAGTCTGTGCACCGACACATGCTCTATGAGGAACACACCGTGTTTCCTTACGTGCAGTCTTTGCTTGATGGGCAGGCCGATATGAACTATGACGTAGACACATTCTCCAAGCATCACAGCCAGACAACGCAGAAGCTCAGAGAACTGAAGAGTGTCATCATCAAGTATCTGCCGTCTGACAAGCTGCACAACAACCAGCTCATGGCCACTCTCTACGACATATACAACTGCGAGGAATATCTGTCGCAGCACGCCGATGTAGAGGACAATATCTTTGTCCCTGCCATTCGTTTGCTGGAAAGAAAGATGAAGCAGAGCGACGTATCGATGAAGATCAGCCACATGATTAACAAGCGTCCCAACGCCGATGAGGAGCTGAGCGACCGCGAAAAGGAGGTCATCGTGAGCGTGGTGCAGGGCATGACCAACAAGGAAATAGCCGACCATCTGTGCATTGCCACCAGTACGGTCATCACGCATAGGCGCAACATCGCCCGTAAACTGCAAATACACTCTTCGGCCGGCCTCACTATCTATGCCATAGTAAACAATTTGGTAGATATATCCAACGTGAAATTATAATACTCAAATATCGTTTATACAACAGCAAATGCATACAGCAGATCCACAAAACCATGCCAAGATGACACAGGGCGGACGCCCCCTGATAGCCATCATAGAGCCTAACACGCTGGCTACCATAGGGCTCAAGCAGGTGCTTGAGAATGTTATGCCCATCGTGACCATCGAGGCGTTCAGCTCATTCGAGGATTTTGAGGCGGCCGACGCGGCGCGCTTCTTTCATTTTTTTGTAGATCAGACTGTTGTATTGGCGCATAAAGCCTTCTTTGATGCCCGTCAGCACATCACCATCGTGCTCACCTCAGAGCGCAATCCTGACAGGCAGCTCAGCGGGTATCATAGCTTCTGCATCAATCAACCGGAGGAAACACTCGTCAGGCAGATACTGCGCATAGAGCAATATGGCCATCACGGGGGTAAGAACCTGCCCGCTATGCCGCAGGCTCTTACCAGTAAGATTTTGTCGAACCGCGAGATTGAGGTGCTCTCGCTCATCGTTCAGGGCTATATTAATAAGGAGATAGCCTCACAACTCAACATCAGTCTCACCACCGTCATCACCCACCGTAAGAACATCATGGACAAGTTGGGCATGCGAAGCGTGTCGGCTCTCACCATCTACGCGGTGATGCATGGCTATGTAGACATCAATTCTATCTAGTTTTCAGCGTTGCCCGTGACCCGTCTATGCTGGGTATGTTATAAGAAAGGTGCCAGCAAATGCGCCCACCAGCCCACGTGTCGCTGCGCCGGAGTGCGCCATGCGCGCCACGATTGGGGCGTGAGCAGAAAGGAAGAAACCTTTTGAGCCTCGAAGATATTGTTCAGCTCGTGCGTCGTCGAGGTATCCATGATCACAGCGTTCTCCTCATAATCCCATCTAAGGCTGCGTGAGTTGAGGTTTGCACTGCCCACTGAGCACACCTCACCATCCACCATGAATATCTTGGTATGGTGAAATCCGCCCGTGTATATCCACACCTTGCACCCGTGTTTCATCAGCTTATGGGCGTTATAAAAGCCACAGTCGGGCGTAAGGGGTATGTCGCTGTTGGCTGAGAGCAGTATCTCCACCTTTACACCACGTTTAGATGCCCGCTCAAAAGCCTTGACCAGCTTGTGCGAAAGGGTGAAGTAGGGGTTGATGAGCTTGATGCTGTCGCGTGCCAGATTGATGGCATTGAGATAGAAGTCGCGTATGATGGCGTTGGAGGTATGCGGCTCGCGGTTGATGATACCCACCATCTTATGGTATCGGGTAGCCGTTGTGTCCGGCTTCAGCCCGTGAAAATAGTCGGCAGGCATGATGCCCCGATAGTACTTAGCGCCGTGAACGTCCTCATTGCTCACCTTTTTCCACATCCTCAAGAATATCTTTTGCAGCGTGTTTACCTCCGTTCCGTCTATGCGGCAGTGCATGTCGTGCCACGAACCCACGGCTCTGGTGCCCTTGATGTAATAGTCGGCTACGTTCATGCCGCCCGTATAGGCTATCTTTCCGTCGATAACCACTATCTTGCGATGGTCT
Organism: Prevotella sp. UBA7782; assembly: GCA_002480935.1. Next base: position 4,488 of record DLDC01000187.1, read on the forward strand.
CTGTTGAACACGTCATCTATCCAGGGAAAGCGCACCGGGTTGTATTCAAAGATCTGTATGCCGGTCTTCCTGATACGGCGAATGTCTTTCTTGCGCATCGGCTGATTGTTAGACATGTTGCCGAAGCCATCAAAGATGAGCCTCACCTCAACCCCTTCGGCCACCTTACGCGCCAGTCGGGTGATGAGTTCCTTGTTAATGGAGTCGTTGCGAAAGTTAAAATACTCCATGTGTATGGAACTTCTGGCCTGCTCTACGGCCTTGAAGAGGTCGTCAAACTTCTCTCTTCCGTTGGTGAGCAGCGTCACAGAGTTGTCGTGCGAGAAGGTTATTCCCTCCTCGCGCAACACCTTTGCCAGCATAGAGTCGGTCTGTGCAGGCCGCGTTTGCTGTGATGTACTGTCGGGCCTGTGTGCCTGTGCGCCTACAGAAAAGGCCAGAATGACCACCAAAAACAATATTTTCAGGCTAAGCCTCATAGCATACAAGCGTAATGGTCTACCACGCCCAGCAGGTGCAACTCATTGTCTGTCACCAGCACAGAGTGTATCTTATGCGTGTTCATGATGTGTTGTATCTCCGTAATCTTCGTGCCTGGCGTCACCATCTTGGGCTTCCGCGTCATGATGTCGCTCACGGTATGGTTGAAGAAGTCGGCCTGCCAGCGCTCCATGGCACGGCGTATGTCGCCGTCAGTAATCAGTCCGGCCACCTTACCCTCATCGTCAAGCGACACGCCCAGGCCCAGCTTGCCCTTGCTTACGTGTATGATGGCCTCGCCCAGGTGCATGTCTTGCGGTATGACGGGCAAGTCTTCGGTGCGCATCACATCGGCTGCTGTGGTGAGCAAACGCTTGCCCAGCTCGCCTCCGGGGTGGAATTGCGCGAAGTCGCGAGGCCTGAAATCGCGCACTTGCATAAGGGCTACGGCCAGCGCGTCGCCCATAGCCAGGGCGGCGGTAGTGGAACTTGTGGGTGCCAGATTCAGGGGGCAGGCCTCTTTTTTCACCTTTACAAGGATGTGGCAGTTGGCATACTTGGCCAGCAGCGAGTGCTCGTTGCCGCTCATGGCAATGATAGGCACGTGCATGTGTATCACCATTGGGATGAAGCGCAGCAGCTCGTCGGTCTGTCCGCTGTTGCTTAATGCCAGCACAACATCATCGGATGTCATCACGCCCAGGTCGCCGTGATAAACGTCTAGTGGGTTGATGAAGAAGGCGGGGGTGCCTGTTGAGGCCAGCGTGGCAGCTATCTTGGCGCCCACGTTGCCGCTTTTGCCCACGCCGGTCACTATTATCTTGCCGTGACAGCCGTACATCATGCGCACGGCTTGCTCAAAGCTGCCGTCCATCTCGGGCACGATGTCTAGTATGGCCTGCGCTTCCTCGCGCAGACAAGCCTTTCCGTAGTCTAGCGAATGCTTCAGTCTTTGTTCTATTTTATTGTCCATGATTTCTCCTTAGTCTTCTTTTATGATTCTTTCCACAAGCTTTTCCAGCTTCGACAGTTCCAACATGTTGGCCGCGTCGCTTAGTCCTTGGTCAGGATTAGGGTGCACCTCAAAGAAGTAGCCCGTTGCTCCGAAGGCCTTGGCAGCCATAGCCATGGCAGGCACAAAGCGTCTGTCGCCCACCGTCTTGCCGTTTCCGGCACTCGGTCTCTGCACGCTGTGCGTGCAATCCATGATAACCGTGGGCACGATTTCCCTCATATCGGGTATGTTTCTGAAGTCAACCACCAGGTTGTTATAGCCAAAACAGTTGCCTCTCTCGGTGAGCCACACCTCCTTGGCACCGCTTTCTACGGCTTTCTGCACGGGATAACGCATATCTTTTCCGCTCATAAACTGTGCCTTCTTGATGTTTATGATGCGCCCTGTGCGTGCCGCGGCCACCAGCAAGTCGGTTTGTCGGCACAAGAAAGCGGGTATTTGCAGCACGTCGCACACCTCTGCCACGGGCTCGGCTTGCCAGCTCTCATGAATATCTGTGAGCACTCTCAGCCCGTGCTTGGCCTTTACGTCGGCCAGCATCTGCAGCCCCCGGTCTATGCCCGGCCCTCTGAAGGAGTGTAGCGAGGTTCGGTTGGCCTTGTCAAACGATGCCTTGAAGATGATGTCTGTGCCCAGCAGGCTGTTGATGCGCACCAGTTCGGTGGCCACGGTGTCTAGCAGCTCGGCGCTCTCAATGACGCAAGGGCCAGCTATGATAACGGGTTTCGTGCTCTTATTGCTCATTTCTTTCTTCCTCATATTCCTTCTCGTGCTTGATGGTTATCTCGCGTTGCGGGAACGGAATCTCTATGTTATTGTCGTTAAGTGTCTTGTATATGCATTCCATGATGGTGCCGTCGTCGCCGTATTGCGTGAGCACGTTCACCCACACCAGCACCTTCAGCGTGATGCAACTGTCGTCGAACGACTTCAGCACCACCTTCACGCCGCGCTTCTTATAGATGCATTTCAAGCCCATGATGGCATCGGTGAGCAGCTTGCGCACCTGTTCGATGTTCGTGCCATAAGCCACGCCCACCTCCAGGATGTCGAGCTCGTAGCCGTGGTTGCGCGTCATGTTCTTATAATTCTTGGTAAACAGCTGCGAGTTTTGAAAGGCGATGACCGATCCGTCGATGCCTTCCAGCAGCGTAGATGTATAGCTGATAGACGACACACGGCCTCTCACGCCGTCGCACACGATGTAGTCGCCCACCTTGATGCGTCCTGCCATGAGCGATATACCGTAGTAGATGTTCTCCAGAATGTCCTTCATGGCGAAGCCGATACCTGTAGACAGTCCGCCCGACACCACCACCAGCCAGGTGTTGCTCACGTGGAAGATGGCCAGCGAGGCCAAGAGCCAGACGCCCCACACCACAACTTGCAGCACATTAATAAACAATACGGAGCGGCTGGCAGCCGTTGTGGGGTCTACACGCATCAGATGCAGCTTCACGGCGTCCTTCACCGTGTGGTTGATATAGTTGAAGAGGAACCACATGATGAGCACCTGAGCCAGCGCGAAGATGCTCAACCTGAAGTTCTTAGAGTCGATATAGTTGGTTGTGAATATCCTCCACGTCAGATCGCTGAGGTTGAATACGTCGGCCGACCAATAGATGGAGATGATGAACGACAGCACCAGCAGCGACGGAAGCACCACGAAATAAATCAGGCGGAAGCCCCAAACCTTCGACACGGGCTTGGTCTTGAGGTTGTGTTTGGCACGATAGTCTGTCAGCCAGTTGCGGCAGCAAGCCAGCGTAAGGATAAAGGTGAGCTGCATGGTCCACCATATCAGCACCTGCACGGCAAGCAGCGTGTAGCCCACGAACGATGAGATGAGCGAGAAAACAAACATCGTCATTGAGAAGCACGACTGCCAATAGTCGAAGCGCTGCACCTTCTTGCCCTTGCGCATCAGCACATTGGCCTGCCAGATGGTGCACAACAGCAGGATGGGAGGGAACACCAGGTTCACGATAACGCTCGGTATGAGCACGATGCGAAAGGCTATGACGATGAAGCTCACCACCACGAGGGGCGAGTAGATGCGGAACGAGGCCTTGATCTGCTCGCCGTCGACGCGCAGAAGCAGTGAGATGAGTATCACGGCAAGCAACCACGTGTACTCAATGAGCAGTCCTGAGGCCATGTCGATGAAGCTTTGCACCGACGAATAGCGTATCACGCCCAGCAAGATGGCCAACATCACCACCGAGAAGGCCAGGATGATGCAAGTGCGCTTGGCATAAAACGACTCCTTATGGCTCTCAAAGTGCCCCCGCTTGATGAGCTTCGATATCAGTATCTTAACAATAACATAACTCAGCGCGATGGATATGATGCTGTAGAAGATGAGTATTACAAAAAGGCCGATGATAAACCGCACGTCCCACTGCGACTTTACTTGATGCGATGGGGTGTATTTCTCCTCAAAGGCTATGCGTGTCTGTATCACGCTCATGTTGAGATTAGACAGCACCTTCAGATAGTTGTCGCCTCCGTTGCGGAAGATGTTGAACTGTATGTCCTGATAACGCTTGTGGGCGTAGTCGTTCAGATTCTTCAGCCGCTTCTCTGTCATGTTGTAAAACATAACATATTCCTGCATCTGCTGTTGGTTGTCGGTGAGCATCCGGCGTATGTTGATGGCCAGCGTGAGGCACACGTTACGGTCTATCTGCGCCTTGTGCGAGAGAAACATGACGGGCATAGACTGCAAAACGTCTATGAGCGAGTCGTAGCGGGCTATGTCTGTATTGGCGCGGGCCATGTATTGCTTGAAAGGCAGCGTGCTGCGCTGAAACTCCTCATACTGCTGCGTGGCCTGATGGCAGGCATAGGCAAGGTCGAAGACATACTCCGACTTCTGCGAATAGAGCATCAGTGAGTTCTGCGTACTGCGCGACATGATGTCGCTTAGCTGCTTGAATACCTTCTGGCCCATCATGGTTGAGTTTAACAACCTCTGGTCTTGCTCGCGGTGATAGGTCACCAGCTCATGCCTCAGCACGGCCAGCGAACTGGCCAGACTGTCCTCCTTCAGCACGGCGCTGGAGGGAAGCACAAAGGCAAATGCCAGGCATAACAGTAAGAAAAGTCGCTTCTTCATATTCCTCTTTGATGCATTATAGTGTGCAAAGTTACTAAATTTCTCAATTATCTTTGCCTTGTCTCTTTTTTTTCTTACTTTTGCCGAAATAAAAATGACATAGGTTTGTCGCCTTCTTCCGGCTTCTTGCGCCTTGCGGGGCCACCCTTTCATGGCGGTGGATTCTTGCGGTAGGCTCCTGAAGAGGTGGCGGCAGCCGAAACAAAACATCAAGATGAGACTCATAGCAGACAGCGGAAGCACCAAGACAGAGTGGGCGCTGACCGACAAGGGACAGCTCGCGGCCCATGTTTTCACACAGGGCATCAACCCGTTTCATCAGTCATCCGGCGACATAGAGGGCATCGTGCGCGGCGAATTGCTGCCCCGGCTGGCCGAAGCAGGCTTCGGAGGCGATGACGTAACGGCCGTTTCTTTCTACGGAGCGGGCTGTATGCCTGCCACCCAGCCTGATATGCAGCGGGTGTTGACAGGCGTTTTCACTCAGGCTCACAGCATAGAGGTGGCCGGCGACCTGCTTGCCGCCGCCCGCTCGTTGTGCCGTCATGAGCGTGGAGTGGCCGCCATACTGGGCACGGGGGCCAACAGTTGCCTGTATGATGGGGTGAATGTTGTGGCCAATATTCCGCCCTTGGGCTATATCTTGGGCGATGAGGGCAGCGGAGCCGTGCTGGGCAAGCTCTTCTTCAACGCCTTGTACAAGGGCTTTCTGCCCATTGCCGTGCGCGAGTGCTTCGAAGACGAAGTCAAGATGACCTACCCGCAAGTCATCCAGCGCGTCTATCGCGAGCCCATGGCCAACCGCTTCCTGGCCTCCGTGTCGCCTTTCATCGCTCGTCACAAGGCCCAGTGGCCGGAGCTCAGCCAACTGGTTGTAGACAATTTCAGGGCTTTCTTCCGGCGCAATATCAGCCGGTATCAGTTCAGCGAATTACCTGTTAACGCCACGGGAAGTGTGGCATTCGCATACCAAAACGAACTTTCAGCCGCTGCGCGGGCCGAAGGTTATGTGATGGGAAAAATAGAAAAGCAGCCTATGCCGGGCCTGATAGCCTTTCATGCTGACTGCTGATGCTCGCTGCGCTGTGGGCTATGGCGCGCCGGTAGCTCGGCCGCTTTATCATAATAGGCATCTTTGGCCTTTCCAAAAGTACCGCTTTTGCAAGCCAAAAATGCCTATTTCGTTGTTCAAAAATGCCTATTTCGCCATGCAAAACGGGCATGCTTGTTTTATCTTTCTATTTTCTTCACAGTGATGTTGCCGTCTGCCTGTCTGCTCACCACGATGTTAAGACCTTTCTGCAAGCCTTTACGGGCGATGCCGTCGGGCGTGTAATAGGTTGTGACTGTGCGCTTTGCGTAGTTGTCAGACACCTGCCTTATACCGTCTGTGATGCTCTTCAGTGCGAAGCTTCCGCTGTTGAAGACGCGGCAGGCCGAGCGTTGCTGGGCGTTATACTCATTGACAAAGGCCACCACCTCCAGGTTGCGGGCATTGCATGAGTCTACAAGAACTTTGCCATTGTTGTCGTTAACCGTTATTTCGTGGTTGGTCCACACCTCAGGCACGGTCATGCTGTAGTGCATCTCGGCCACGTTGCCGTTCCACTTCAGCGTGTCGCCCCAAAGAGCAGATAGTGTCTGACGGTAAACATGCCTGTGTCTGAATGTGGTAGATGAGTATCCGGCCTGCTCATGTTGCTTCACGCTGTCTTCTGTAAGTATCACGCTGAGGCGCGAAGAGGGGCAAAGAAAGTCCAAAACATGGTTCTTCTCAACCCTGACCGTTACATCCAGCTGCCTCGTCTGCTCGTTATAACGTGCCTCGGGCGTTACCTTTACAAAGGCAGGCCATGCCAGGGCATATTTAAGCAGTGGTCTGATGTCGTCAGGAAAGCCCACCTGAAACACCGGAACGGGCATCTTCGTCTCTTTGGGGAAGCCGTCTACATACGTTCTGTCGAACATGGCAGCGGGCGCATAGGTGCCTTCGTTGCCGTAGAGCCACGTATAATCCTTGTCTTCGGGCACGGTGAGATAGTCGGATGTGTAGCCGCAGTGGTGCGTTATCTGATGATAATGCTCGGCGAATCCCTCCTTGTCCATCTGCGCGAAGGTCTCTATGGCCCTCGGACAGTTGGGACAATTCTCCGTGCTAAACTCTTCCAGCAGCATCTCATGGGGGTAGGTGAGCGTGCTGTCGTACACTGCAAAGCGCTCTTGGGCCGTTGCTGTGCTGCCCTCACCGCTCACTTCAAGGTTCAACTTGTTGTCAGTGCCCACCCATTCTTTGCTTGTGGGCAAACTGACATGCAGTATGTCTTTGCCGTTTTGTCCCAATTCAACGGTTCTGCTCAGCGTTTTCGCGTATTGTCCGTTGATGTTGAAAGTGCAGGTATAGCCCTTGATGCTCTCCTCGCCCAGGTTGCTCACGGTTACGGTAGCCCTTATCGAGTCGCCCGCAGCCACGGCCCGGCTCTCCGGTTGTATCGCCGTTATCTTCAGATTCTTGGCCGGCAGTGAGCCATCTTCTATCACAATCTCGGCGCAAAGCGAACCGTCGAAGCCTTCGCGCTCGGAGTAATTCTCCCACGATCCGTTCTTTCCTATCCAGCAACCGTTGTATGCGGGCAGGTAATCATCATCTTCGTCTTCGCCGGCCAGCAGAATTGTCTTGCACGATTTGCTCTGTGTGAAGCTGTAGCCTATGGCAAGGTCTTGCCCGGCGGGTATGGTGACGGGCTCCGAGAGTGTCACCTCGTTCCAGCCTACAGCCGGCGTTGTCAGGCTTGCGCTGCCCAAGTCGTTGGCTGTGAGAGCCGTGCGCACCCAGCAGTGCATGTCTGTGAACCCGCTGTTGGTGGCTATGCCCACCCGCATCTTGGTGATTTTCATGCCGGCATAGTCGGCCAGCAAACTCTTGGGCAGTATGCAGGCGGCTGATATTTCGCCGCTTCCCGGCTTGCTCTTGGGCGCTGTGCCCAGTGTGCCGCCGCACAAACCCACTATAACGGAAGCCGCTTGTGCGGTGCTGCCGCAGAGCAACAGCAAGGCGCAAGCAAGCATTTTATCGATTTTAGATATGTGCATGTTGCTTGATTCTTTATTTTCTTATCTTGCACACCTTATCGCCTTGGCGAATGACATATACACCCGGTCTGAGCGCGTGCAGCCCTTCTGACGTGCTGACATTCAGTCTGATGCCGCTGATGGTGTACACTTCCATGGCCTTCTGCGTGTCGATGTGGGCCGACTGTATGGCGTTGAAGGTCGGGGCATACACCGTTATGGTATCTGACGCGTTGCTCTTCACGCTTCCGAACTCGCCCGTCACATAATAATAGAATATGTCATTGCCCGTGAAAGGCACGTTCACCTGATAGGATGTCGCGTTGTAAGGCAGTGTAACTGTAGCATAAGGCGCGGTGATGCGCTCGCCCTTCTTCAGCGTAGAGTTGATGGCCAGCGTGTCAAAGAGCACTATGTCGCCGCCCTCGGCAGCATCTGTTATCTCGAAGATGATTTGACAGTTGTCTGTACCGCCCTCTATGTCAGCATCGAAGTTGGTGCCACTCTTGGTAATTGTAACCTCTTTAGGCGTTCCTATATAGGTTATCTGTCGCGTTTGTGTGTTTAGTGAACCGAAACCAATCTTCACTACGGCATCGTCCTGCATGGTAGCAGCTGTTCCGCTCACGTGTGCCTTGCCTCCGTTGATGCTGTAGTTGCCTGCGGGGCTGTACATTGCGCCGGGGTAGCCATAGGCGGCATAAGCATTAGTGATGCCCAGAAAGCCTGTGAAGGCTGTGCAAAGATAGCTCGACCAACCCGCATATTTGATGGCCTCGTCAAGGCTTACGGGCATTCCGTCTTGTGTCATCAACGTGCTCTTGGTGTCGTCCATTGACGTGGTTATCTCACTGAAGCCGTCGGCGAAGTAGGTAAACGGCTCGTCACCGGCCACGGCTTCGTGGTTGCGAATGAGGTTTAGCTTGTAAGTGTGTGCATTTTCAGAGGCTTGCCAGTTGGCGGTGAAGCCTTCGGCCGATATGTTGGTGGCCTCCAGAGCCACGGGCGCGGCCACGTCGGGCACGCTCAGCTCCTGGTTGTAACCCCATCCGGGATATGATTCGCCCTCATCATTCAGGGCTGTTACGCACACTGTTACACCGTTGGTGGCGTTGAAATCGCCGCTCACCTCGGTCTGAGTGCCTTCTACGACAGTAGAATCCAGCCTTCCGCCACTTGTCTTATCCGATATGTCGCCGTAGTTATACGTCTCTACTCTATATTTTGTAGCGTTCTCAACGCCATCCCATTTCACCAGAAGCGTGCTGCCGTTCTTGGCGCTCACCTTAATGTTTTGGGGCGTGCCCAGAGGATATTCCAGCTGCTCAACGGCCACGCTGTCGATGAGCACCTTGCCCTGCCAGCCGAAGAACATGATGGCAGTGTTCTCTACGCCTCCCGATGTCGTGAACGAGCAAGTGGTCCAGTCGGTGGTCATGGGCAGAGCGCTGGCCGAAATCATGCTCTTGTGGGCGTTGTCATTATTCAGTACGAAGTATTGCAGCAATTGGTCGTTTGCGTTAGGGTTCACATTCTTGCACCTGAACGTTACTCTGAACACTCCCTGATACTTTGTCAGGTTGAGATTTGGTGTCATCAGATAGCCCGGATCGCCCTCGTTGGTGTCTACATAGCTAAGATAAGCCTTGCCGCCGGCCTGATGTACGTGCCATGCCGTCCAGTTTGGCAGCAGCTTTGCGGCAACAGAGTCGTTCATCTCGGCCGTGTCTGGCTCGTTCTCCGTGCCTGCTGTCAGCGTGTTGAAGTTCTCCGTAAGCAGTAAATGGCTCTTGGCAGCCTCTGCCTTCAACATGTTGGGCCGTGCCATGGCTTTGGCAACCTGCTCTCTGTCGAGCCCTTTGCCTGCCGGGGTGTGCATGAGCCACTCTACGGCCTGGGCCTTCTCATTATGTCTTGTGGGCAGGTTTAGCTGTGGGGTTTGTGCCTGCAGTGCTGTAACCGACAGCAAGACACCCATCATCATTAAGTGTAGTTTTTTCTTCATAGGTGTAAGTGTTAATTTGTTTAATATATTTGCTTTCGACTGCGAAAGTATGAAAAATATGCCAAATAGGTGTATTTTATACTTAAAATGTTGTTCTTTTTTATAAATTCGAAGATATTTCGTACCTTTGTGGGCATAATGTTAAGCAGAAAGATATTTAGTTTGGTAGTTTTGCCAGCACTCTGTTTGTTGCTCTCATGTAATGCCTCTTTGCGTCAGAGAAACGATATGGCAGAGCATTTGCTGGCAAAAGGCGACTCACTCTACCGCATGGAGCAGTATAGCGAGGCCACAGACTGTCTCTTGCAAAGCATAGCCCTGGCCAAGCAGACGGGCAACGCACATTGTCAGGCACGCTCCATCATACAGCTGGCCATGATATACGTGCGGCTCAACGATATGGACCGGGCCGGACACTACCTCAACATGGCCATCAAGTTGGCCACTAGCAAAAAAGACTATAGGGCGCAGGGCGAGGCTTTGGGTCACCTCACCGCCGTCTATGCCTATCAGCATGACTTGAAGAAAGCCGAGCAGTGCCTGGACAGGCAACGTAAGCTGCCGGGTCAAAGCGAGGGGTTGAGGCTTTATTATCTCTATTTTAACGAGGCACTGCTGTGCCAGCTCAAGGGCAATGCCGACCGGTCGTTGGCGCTATACGACCGCGCCATGCAGATTGTCAGACAGTATAAGCTCAGCCAAAGCCTGCTGTGCTCTGTCATCGGCATAAAGGTTTACGCCTATTTAGCCATGGGCGACACCCGCAAGGCGCTGAAAACGTGTGAGCAGTTCAGGCAGTCGGGCAAGCTGCAAGACAACCGTGTGTATCAGGCAGCCTACTATGAGATGCTGCGTGACATACATCATGCCATGGGTAAAGAGCCTGAGGCCAGAGCTTATGCAGCCAAGGCCGACTCTGTCTCGGTGGCCATCATCAGTCAGCGGCAGATAGATGCCGTAGACAATAAGGTGGTGCGGTTCGACGACCAGCAGAATATGAACGACATAGAGCAGCTCACCTCTGTGGTGAATATGCAGTGGATGGTCATTGCCTTGTTTGTCTCGCTCATCGTGATGCTGGCATTGCTGGCCGTCACCATCTACCGCCACAACAAGCGCATACGCCATACCTACCTGCTACTGGTGCGTAAAAATCGCGATATCATCATGCAAGAGAAGATCAACAGGAAGCTCATGCAACCTTCTTCAGCCGACGATGATGCTCTGAGCGACGTGCCGGTGGCCGATGATAAAGCCACGAAGCTGAGTAAGGAGCAGGTGAACGAGCTGGTGAAGAAGATTGCTGCGGTGATGAATGACGTGCAGAAAATCAGTCAACCCGACTTCAGCTTGAACCTGCTGGCCAGGGAAGTGGGGTCTAATACGGCTTACGTGTCGTGGGTAATCAACAACATCTATCATCACAACTTCAAGGCTTTTCTGAACGAATACCGCATTCGCGAGGCCTGCAGGCGCATGGACGACCATGAGCACTACGGACATATCACCATCCAGGCCCTCATCAAGGATTTGGGTTATAGCAGCTACAGCAATTTTGTCGCGGCCTTTAAGAAGGTGAACGGTATGACACCCTCACAGTATCAGCGCCTGTCGGTTGAGGCTGATGAGGATAAGTGATGAAGCGCAGGGCCAGGTGGCTGGAGGCACACACGACGTGTTGATTTCCAAAAGCACCTTTTTAGCCAACCCAAAGAGCCTGTTTTGCCAATTAAAAATATATATCTGTCGTTGCAAAAGCGGCATTTCTCAATTTTCGTGACGTCTCTCATGCGTGGTAGCAGTGAGTAGGGCAGGACGCAGCGAGGGTGCGTGGACTGCTTGACCTTTGATTTATGCCAAGGATATTGCTGTATTTACAATTTTTTTGTTTGATTTCTGAATTGATGTTATCTAAAATTTTCTAACTTTACAATTTGATAGTTGTACATGCTGAGTGGGTGTCATCGACAGTAAGCGGACAGAATTATACTTGGTACACCTTCCTCAATGCACATGAATTTACGGCTGCCAACAGCATCTACTATCGTAAGTATGCTGCCAATGTGCCGGGCTCGGTGTGCCTGCCCTTCGCTCCGGATACTACCACAAGTGGTGTGTTCCGCAGTTATAAATCGAGTGATGCCTCGCATGTCACGCTGCAGTCCGTTGCTGATCCCGAGGCCGCAAAGCCTTACTTCTTCTATCCCAGTAAGGATGTCATACTAACCAGTGCCAAACCACAAATCGTGACGGCGGTGACGGGCAGCGAAGCTTTGTCATACGAAAATATGTATGGCACCTACGCCGGCATGTCGTTTTCGGGCTTGAGTGGCTCTGTGGCTTACGGCATGGCCTCTTCAGCCTTCACTTATAACGGCAAGAGCTATCCCGCCGGAACGTTTGTCAAGTTCAGCAGTGAGGCATGGCTCAATCCTTTCCGTGCTTATCTGCTGCTTAGTGGCTCAGGCGCTAAGGCTGCCGTGATGGAAACCGAGTTGGATGACACGCCTACGGGCATCACCACTGTGGGCATGAGCAAGGCTGACAATACACCTTATTATAATATGCAAGGCATGCGTGTGAGCCGCCCCGGCAAGGGATTATACATCCACAACGGTAAGAAAGTATGGTTGAAGTAAAACAATTAAGAGGAGAAAAGCAATGAAAAGATATATCAAGCCCCAAGCAGCGATAGTGAAAGTGAATCTTTATAACAGTTGTATGGAGGAGGATGACAAGACCTACAGCACCCATGGCACGCCCTCGTATGGCGGCGGTGGCGGTGGAAAACAAGACCCCTTCGGCACGGATAATGACGATTCGCAAGAAACAAGCGCCAACATTTGGAAATAAGAATAAGGCCATACGCTCAGCCATCTGCCGGCGTATGGCCCTTTTTCTGTCTTTTTGTGAGGCAGAGCCCGGCGCTTTCAGTTGTGAATAGCCGCATGGGTGGTGTTTAACATCTATTCTGAGGGGGTTGTCAAAGTAGCATCAGAGAAAGTGGTTAGGGTTGTGCAGGTGATGGATGCAGAGTATGTAACATTTATTAACGGCGTTAATGGTACTCGAGATGGAGATTATCGTTACTTTTGCAATGATAAATCAGCAGATAAAATCTTATTTTCATGCAGATAAAAATATCTCCTTTTATACCCATCACGTTGGGTATGCTGACCGCTTTTGGCCCTTTCGTAACAGATGTTTACCTGCCTGCCATGCCTGAACTGGCCGACTATTACCGCACGTCGGCCGTTGCCGTGGGCGCGTCGCTCACTGCCGGTATGCTGGGATTGGCCTCCGGACAGATTCTGATAGGTCCTTTGTCTGACAAGTTCGGACGAAAGAAGTTGCTCTTACTGTCTATGGCGCTCTTTGTTGTCGCCTCGCTGCTGTGTGTCTTTTCGCCTAACATCCAGCTTTTCAATCTGTTTCGCTTCTTTCAGGGCATGTCCGGAGCGGGTGGGGTGGTGCTCTCGCGCAGCATAGCCACTGATATGTTTCGCGACAAACAGTTGGCCAACTTCCTTGCTCTGCTGGGAGCCATCAACGGTGTGGGCACCGTGTTCGCCCCGATGCTGGGTGGCGTACTCACCAAGTTGGCACCTTGGCAGGGCATCTTCTGGGTGTTGACGGCCATAGGCGTTATTTTGCTCTTCTGCTCGATGCGCTTGAGAGAGACGCTGGCGCCCCAAAACCGCAGTAGCAGACCCTTGCCGGTGGTCTATGCCCAGCTCTTCGGCGTGTTTGGCAACAAGCGATTCACCCTGAGCACGCTGGCTATGATGTTCAGCTTTCTGGCCTTCTTTGCCTATATCACGGCGTCGCCCTTCATCTTCCAGCAGCAATATGGGTTGTCGGCCTTTGAGTATAGCATCTGTTTTGGGCTCAATGCCTTCTGCATCGGCATAGGTACGTGGCTTCCCACCCGCTTTCATCATGCCAACACAGCGTTGAAGTGGGCGAGCATCGACCTCTTTGGCGCGGCTTGTCTGGTGGCTGTTTGTCAGCTGATGCGTGTTCCGCTGCCCATCCTTATGCCCTGTTACATCTATATGCTCATTTGTTTTGGCATGATGCAACCCGTGTCTACTGCCATTGCCATGAATGCCGAGCGCTCTCGTGCCGGCGCAGCCAGTGCCGTGTTTGGCGCAGCCTCGTTTGTGGCAGGCGCCATAGCGTCGCCCCTTGTCACCATGGGCGACGTGCTGTTGTGCTCAGCTGCCGTCATAGTGGCGGGCTCGCTGTGCTGCATGTTGCTCACCCTGCCCCTTTGCAACACGCTGAAGCGTGAGCAGATGGGCAAGGTGGCAGAATGAATAAAGAGTTGAGAAAGGATTAGAAACGGTCTATGCCGAGCACCTTCTCGATGACAGGTGCCATGTCATAATACTTATAATCGGCCAGTCGTCCGCCGAAAATAACGTCTTTTTCTTGCTTGGCCAGCTCGCGATAGCTGTCGGCCAGCTTGTTGTTCTCGTCGTCGTTGACGGGATAGAAGGGCTCCATGCCCGGCTTCCACTCCGTGCTATATTCGCGGCTGATAACCGTTTTGGGGTTGTCGTAAACGGCTTGGCCGAAGCTTTCGAAGTGTTTGTGCTCTATGATGCGTGTATAGGGCACGCTGGCCTCGGTGTAGTTGATGACCGCGTTGCCCTGATGGTTGGGCTCATCGAGTGTTTCTGTCTCGAACCTTACGGTGCGGAAGCTCAGCTTGCCCAGCTTGTAATCGAAGTATTCATCCAGTTGTCCGGTGTAGACAAGCTTGGAGGCGTGCTCTCGCCACGACCCTCTGAGCGGCTCGGCTGCATCGAAGAAGTCGGTGTCGGTAAGGGTGTCAACACCCTCAAGCAGAGCGTTGATGAGCTTGTTGTAGCCTCCGATGGGTATGCCCTGATAGTTGTCGTTGAAGTAATTGTTGTCGAAGACGAGCCTCACGGGCAGCCTCTTGATGATAAAAGCCGGCAGCTCGGTGCATTTTCTGCCCCATTGCTTCTCCGTATAGCCTTTGATAAGTCTCTCGTAGATAGTCTTTCCGATGAGCAGCTGAGCCTGTTCCTCCAGGTTGCGCGGTTCGCTAACGCCCTCGCTGTGCAGCTTTTGGCGCATCGCTGCCTTCTCTTCCTCCAGCTTAGCCTGGGCCTCTGCCGGCGTGCGTGTGCCGAAAATCTCGTAGAAGGTGTTCATGTTGAAGGGCAGGTTGTAGTAATGTCCTTGCCAGCAAGCCACGGGCGAGTTGGTGTATCTGTTGAAAGGCACCAAAGAGTTGACGAAGTCCCACACCTTCTTACTGTTGGTGTGGAAGATGTGTGCGCCGTATTGGTGAACGTTGATGCCCTCTATCTGCTTGCAGAAGACGTTGCCTCCAAGTTGCTTGCGCTTGTCAATGACCAGACAGCTCTTGCCCGCCTGTCTGGCCCGATAGGCGAAGGTGGCTCCGAAGAGACCGGAGCCTACTATCAAATAATCATAATGTTTCATGCTGATGTGTCGCGTTAGATATTGTTGGAATGAAAACCAGGCAGGCTGAACAGTGCCTCCATCGACTGCCGTTCTGCCTGCCCTGTTGTTGTGTGCGCATATTGTTGAGCTGTGAGCCTATGCCTATTGCGTTACTCGCTCCAGCCATTTCACCATGCCGAACATCACCGCCATGGAGATGAAGCAAACCAGGGCGAAGACGAGCCAGCACTCCCAGATGGGCCATTTGTTGTACATGAGCGGACCTATCCACAGCAGGCAGTTGCCCACGGCGGTGGCTCCGAGCCACAATCCCTGGCATAAGCCTTGCAGATGCTTAGGAGCCACCTTGCTCACGAAGCTCAGTCCGAGCGGCGAGATGAACAACTCGGCCACGGTAAGGAAGAAATAGGTGAGGATGAGAACCCACGGTCCGGCCTTCATGGCGTTGCGCATGACAGGGTCGATGGCCGTGAACTTCTCGGCCGAAGGATAGCCGTTGGCGATAGAGATGACCATCAGGAAGATGTAGGCGCAGCCTGCTATGGCCATGCCATAGGCAATCTTGCGCGGCGTCGAGATCGTCTTGCCGCGACGGCCCAGCACGCCAAATATCCACATGATGATGGGCGTGAGCACGATCACAAAGAAGGGGTTCACAGCCTGCCATATCTCGGGAGCTATCGAGTCGGTCTTTACAAAGTCGCGGGCAAACACCGAGAGCGACTGACCGTTCTGGTGGAACGAGAACCAGAAGAAGATGGCGATGCCCAGCACGGCAAAGAGGGCATACATGCGCTGCTTGATCTCCTTGCCCATGGCAGCCTTCTCCTCGGCGGTATACTCAACCGCAGCAGTAGCCTCCTTCTTGGCCGGCGTGGGGAAGATGCGCTTGTAGGCAACGAAGATGACCAGCGAGATGAGCATGGCCACCACACTGGCGATAAACGAGTAGTGCACTCCGGTGTTGAAGGCGTCGAGATAGCCCGTGCACGCTGCGGCCATGTCGTTGACGTTGCCGCCCACGTCGTGCATGAGCTTGACCAGGTTGCTGCTCTCCTCGCCAGTCATGCCGGCGCGGTTCTCGATAAACTTGTGGCACAGGGCCGGCAGCTCGGCATTGTAGAGCAGCCCCTTGGTGCCCAGCCACCACTGGCGCAGGTAGGGAGCAATGAAGGGTGCCACCAGGCCGCCCACATTGATAAACACATAGAAGATTTGGAAGCCCGAGTCGCGCTTGCCCTGCACGGCCTTCACAGCCTCGGGGCCTTTCTTGGCAGCCTCGGCCTCAAAGTTGTCGTAGAGCTGGCCCACAATGGCCTGCAGGTTGCCCTTGAACAGGCCGTTGCCAAAGGCGATGAGCAGCAAGGCAAAGCAGGTGAAGGGCAGCAGCCACCCGATGTTGCTCGCGGTCGACATGATGGGTATCGACAGCAGCACATAGCCCGAGGCCATCACCACCAGGCCGGCCATGATGGTGCCCTTGTAGTTTTGCGTGCGGTCGGCTACAAAGCCGCCAAAGAGGCTCAGCACATAAATCAGGGCATAGAATACCGAGTAGATGATACCGCTCGTCTCGTCGCTCAAGCCAAACTTGGAGCACAAGAACAGCAGCAGCACTGCATTCATGATGTAATAGCCAAAGCGTTCGCCCATGTTGCTCAGGGCGGCGGGGATCAACCCCTTGGGATGGTTTTTGAACATAGTGTAATGGATGTTTTATGGAGTTAATTAAAAAGATTGCGTGCTGTAGCTGTGCCGCTCCCGGCCTGTGACAGGGCTGGTCTCAGCCCTGAGTCGCCTTGAAGGCCACGGCATAGGCCATGATTTTCTTCACCATGGCCAGCAGCCCGTTGCTGCGTGTGGGCGACAAGTGCTCGTGCAGCCCGATGCGGTCGATAAAGTAGAGGTCGGCATCGAGTATCTCCTGCGGCGTGCGGCCGTTGAGCACCCGCACCAGCATCGAGATGATGCCCTTGACGATGATGGCATCGCTGTCGGCCTGAAACTCCACCTTACCGTCGACATAGTCGGCCTGCAGCCACACGCGGCTCTGGCAACCGTCGATGAGGTTGTCGGGGGTTTTGTATTTCTCGTCGAGGGCCGGCATGGCGTTGCCCATGTCGATGATGAGCTGGTACTTGTCCATCCAGTCGGTGAAGCCTTCAAACTCGTCGATAATTTCGTCCTGTACTTCGTTGATAGTGGCCATAGCGTGTTGTGATTGATTTGTTGTAGCGCCCTGCAACTTTGCATGCGGCAGGGCTGCAGGGATGTGATTTTTGTTTATATGCGTGTAAAATTAAGCAATATTTTCGATTTCTACAACGCCCCGAGGCAAAAAATGCCGCCAGCGTTGCGGCTGGCGGCATTGTATGTGGGAGTTGTAAAGTTGTCGCGGTTTTCCTCGCAGTGTGGTTACTGGAACTTCACAAGGTTGTTTTTGATCTTCTTAGAGGTCATGAGCACACTGGTAAAGCGGTCGATGCCCATCTGCTGGTTGGAAATGATGCCATACTGCATCATCCAGCGGTTTTTGAGCTCTTCCTTCTTGAGCTTCATGGCGCTCTTGGTGGTCTTGGTCACCGTGAAGGCATAGATGGCGCTGTTGCCAGCCCACACATAGGTCTTGCCCTGCTTGGCAGCTGCCACGCGGCCTATGAAGCCGCCGTCGCCCTCCTGGCCGTCGAGGCTGAGCGGAGTGGTGTTGATCTTCATCACCTGGTCGTTGCCGAAGGTGACGCTTGTCACGTCGGGGGTGGTGCCGAAGAGCTTGGCATAGCCGGCCACGTTGCTGGCCTTGCCCTTGTACTGGGCCTCCATGGCCTTGGCGATCTTCAGGGCACGGGCCTTGTTGGTGCAGAAGGTGAGCACCTCGGGGTCGGTGAGCGGCAGGAAGTCGCCGTCGTAGATGTCGTCGAGCGCAACAGCCACGAGCACGTCGTTGTTGTCGGTGAAGATGTTAGACACGGTGCCCTTCTTGCCCTCGGTGAGGGCCCACTTTATGGCCTTGCGCGAGTTGGTGATGCCCGGCATGCCAAATTGCGGGTTGCCACCCAGCTGTGCAGTGGCCGAGTTGACAAAGGCCTCCTGGGCTGCATAGCCATACTTGGCAGCGTTTTTTTCAAAGGCGGCTGCCGTCTTGTTCTTGTTCAAGAAGGTCTGGAGCTTGTCCTGGGTGCTGGTGCTCGTCTGGGAGCTGGCCACCACCTCATAGCTCGACACAGCCAGCGAGTAGAAGGTCTTCTTCACTGCGCTGTTCACCTTCAACAGGGCTGCGCCGTTCTTGGCATCGCTTTGCAGCACAAAGTACTTGCCAGTGGCTGCGTTGGCCTCAATCTGATTTCTCACGCTGTCGCTCAGTTGCGGGTTCTGCACCTGCATGGGCTGCTCGGGAGCAACCTGCACGCCTTGCATCTTGCTCACGTCCTGGCCGGCGTTGAGGGCTGCAAGCACCTTGTTCTGCTTGGCCTTGTCGCCTTGCACCTCCACGACCACCACCTTGGCAGTGTCGACGAGCTCAGCCACATCGGTGATCTTGAAGATTACGTGGTTGTTGCCCTTGTCGAAGAAGTGGGTTGCACCCTTGGCACCGCCGCTCACAAAGGCTGTAAACGCCGAGTCGCCCATTTGCTGGGCAAATTGCTTGGCCTGCTCCAGGGTGATCTTGCTGTTCTGGATGTTGCTGAACTCGCTTATGTTCTTGAGCGAGTCGACGCCGTTGGGACCGGCAATCACGGCCTTGGCCTTGTCGATCACCTTCTGGGCGGCTGCCAGGTCGGCCTTGCTGGGCGCGATGTTGACGGCCACATAGTGCAGGCGGGCCTGCGGGTCGTTGATCTTCCACAGGTTCTTGTACTGGTTGTACACAGCCTCGATCTCGCTCTGGCTGGGCTGATATTTCTTGTCGGTTGCTACCGTCGAGTAGTCTTTCTTGGCAAAACTCACCTCGTAGGTGTCGCTGTTCTCGGCATTCATCACGCTCAGCTCGAGGTCGTTGGGCTGAATGGCGTTAGAGACCATGTATTGGAGCACGCTCGAGCGCAGCATGTCGCTGGCCTGCTTCTTCATCTCGTTCCACTTGCCTGCCACGAGCTGGAATTTCTCGGGATTGGCTTGTATCATGCGGTCGAGTTGGGCGGGCGACTGTATGTTCTGGCCCAGCTGCTGAGCGATGTATTGTGTCATCTGCTGGCCCATCTGGCTGTTGTTGACCACCATCGAGAGCTCGTCGTCGCTCACGTCGATAGAGTTGGCCTCGCACTCGTTGTCGAGCAGGGTCTCCATCTCCATCTGTGTGAGCAGTTGTTGCTGCTCCACAGCGGCGTCTTGCTTGTTTTGCTGGTTTTGGTTGTCTTGGGTCATTTGCTCATAGCGTTGGTTGAATTCCTGGACGCCGATCTTGTCGCTGCCCACGCGAGCGGCTGTGGTGTCGTTGAAGAAAGACTGCGATGCGCGCACACCCTCCTCAAGGATGAAGGCGAGAAGGCCAGCGCCTATCACAATCGTCAGAATCACAGCTCTTTTTCTGATTTTCTCTAATGCTGCCATTATTTAATAAAGTTTTGTTTTATTTCCTTATTCTCGTTCTATTTAGCACTTTTTGCCAAAGAAACACGCAAAGATAGCAATTTTCGGTTTAACACCAAAAGCAGAGGACAATTTATTTTATCCTTTTGTGTTTCAAAGCCCTTGCACGGGTGGTTTTGGGCACAAGTCGGGGCCACTCGACCATGCTTGCCGCCCAGCCGTCGCCAGAGCCGGCAAAGGCGAAACAAGAGCAATGTAAAGAACCATG
>DLDC01000187.1:24443-26831 GCA_002480935.1 Prevotella sp. UBA7782
CGGCGCGGCGCAGGCACCTCACATCCCTTTAGGAGAAACCTGCCGCTGCCTGCCAACCTGCTCGAGGGAGGACAGTGACACAGGCAGACGGGAACTCAGCTGCATGGCCATTGCCTACCCAAAAAGAAAGAAGCCCCGGTTGCGAGACTTCTTTCGGTCGTTTTTTTTAAAAACTTCCTTAAAACAGTTTTTTACAGAATTAAAATTTCGCTGGTTAACTTTTAACCCTAAACAAACCTAAAACATGATGTTAAAATGAAAAAAACAAAATTTATCTATTTGTCTTTCGTCTTGTGTGTTAGTGCAAAGTTAAGTTGCAAGTTTGTGTTGTGCAAGTTTTTTCGGCATAAAGGTCGATTTTCTCGACCAACGGCATTATTTTCCTTCCCGCGGCAGGCGATTTCACACTACGCGCCGCGAGCGGCCCTCAAGGCTCACTTGCCGTTTCGCTTCTTGCCGGCGGCCCGCTTGGCAGGCGTCTTGGCCTTGGTCTTGGCGTCGAGGTTGAGCAGGTGCTCATACTCGCCCGGCTTCGATATCATGGCCTCGGTTTTGTCGAGCGCCTCGTCGCTGTTGAGCGAGTTCTCTATCACGCCCCGCTGGTAGTAGTAGCGCTTCAGGATTTCGCCCGAGAGCAGCTGCGATATGGCCTTGCGGTTGTTGTCGAGGTCGTGGTCGAGATTGTGCTTGAGCAGCTTCTCGAGCTTGGCAAACTCGGCCTTGGTCGAGTCGGTCATGTAGCCCTCGGCCTCGGCCACCTTCTTGAGCTGGCTCAGCCCCTGCTCGCACACCTTGTCGTAGTTGAAACGCTTGGGGTCGATAAACCTCTTGAACTCGTTGAATATCGTGTCGGTGACGGCAAACTCGGCAGCCGGCGCAATGCTGGCGTGCTCGGCAGCATACTTGGTGGCGAAATCAAAGGCCCAATTGTCGCGCACAATGTTGTAGACCAGCCGGTTGAGCTCGGGATAGGTAACCTTGATGTCGGGCGTGATGCCGCCGCCGTCGCGCACCTCGCGGCCGTGGGCCGTGTGATACACGGTGGTGAGGCTGTCGGGTATGCGCTGGGCCTCGCCGTCGGCGTTGCGATGCGAGTAGTCTATCTCCTGGATGAGGCGGCCGCTGGGTATGTAATACTTGGCTACAGTCACCTTGAGCATTCCGTCGAAGGGCAACTGTCGCGTCTGCTGCACAAGACCCTTGCCAAACGAGCGGGAGCCCACCACCACGGCGCGGTCCAGGTCCTGCAGGGCACCAGCCGTGATCTCGCTGGCGCTGGCCGAGCCGCCGTCGACCATCACCACCAGCGGCATGGTGGGTGCAATGGGATCTTCGGTCGTCTTGTAGGACTTGAAGTTCAGCGTGTTGCGCCCTTTGGTCTGAAGCACCTCGGTGCCTTTTGGCACAAAGAAGCCTATCATTTTCACCGCCTCGTCGACCAGGCCGCCGCCATTGCCGCGCAGGTCGAGCACCAGGCATTTCACAGCCGGGTTATGCTGCAAGGCCTCGACGGCGGCCTTCACCTGCTCGGCCGTGTGCTCGTTGTAGGTGGTGATGTTGATGTAGCCCAGGTTGCCATGCGTCACGCCATAGTAGGGCACGGGGTTCACCTTTATCTTCTCGCGCGTGATGGTGAAGGTCTTCACGCTGTCGCTCACATAGGGGCGCACCACCGTGAGCTTGAGCTGCGTGTTGGCCTGCCCCTTCAGGCGCTTGCTCACCTGCCCGTCTTTCCACTTGGTGGCCGTGTCGCCGTCGATGGCCACGATGCGGTCGCCCGGCTTGAGGCCCGCCTTGGCCGCCGGGCTGCCCTCGTAGGGCTCGCTTATGCACACGCCCGTGCTGTCGTGGCGCGTCATGATATAGGACCCTATGCCGCCATACTCGCCCGTCGATATCACCATAAAGTCGTCCTGGTCCTCGGCGGGGATATACTCGGTGTAGGGGTCGATGTTGTCGAGCATGCTGTTGATGGCCGTCGTTATGGTCTGCTTGGCATCGAGTGTGTCGACATAGAAGGTGTTCAGCTCCTTGTAGATAGAGTTGAATATATCCAGGTTGCGTATCACTGCAGCGTCATCGCTCTGCTTCTTCGACTGGCCCGTGATGGCCGCCGGAGCTGCCAGCCCTATGGCCAGGGCCGCAAGAGCCAGGTTTCTTAGCGTTTTTCCCATCTGTTTCTATTTTGACTGCTAAAGTACTACTTATAACTGGAATTGCGGCTGTGGCAGCCCCCCAATTTTCACCTCAGGGGCTAAATTTTAAACATTTTTGCAAAAAGTATTGCACCATTCAATTTTTTGGGCTACATTTGCACCGCAATTCACGCAAGGGTTGCTTTTTTCCTGCGTGGCAAGCAACTGCTTCAATAGCTCAGTTGGTTAGAGC
>DLDC01000187.1:26946-32167 GCA_002480935.1 Prevotella sp. UBA7782
GTTCAAGTCCATCTTGAAGCGCTTTAAGAATCAGAGAGTTACACTTTTGTAACTCTCTTTTTTTTATTGTCCGCCTGAACACATTTTTGTTATTTATTAACCTTGGTCCAAGTGTTCTATCATCAAATATCTTTTCAAAGAAAACAGTTGCCACAACATATAATAGACATTCATTGACTGTATTTTTTTAAATACGGTTGACACCTCAATATGAAAAGATGGAAAAGAAAAATGAGAGACTCCAATCCCTGTTGGATCGCAGTAGAAATGGTAAGGATGCCACTTCTGATGACTATAAAGCCCTTCAAGAGGAGGTGGCACGTCTAAGAAAGGAGAGCTGAAGCGCGAGAAGCTGCGTGCCGACTTCTATGAGGAGATGGTGGCATTCGGCAAGGATGTGTGTGGTATAGACCTAAAAAAGCTGGCACCAAGTAGTCAGTAGGCTTCACGAGAGCGACATGAGGGTATATGCCGTCACGTTGCTTTGTGGACTGCATGGTGTGAGTACGCAAGCCTACTACACACATGAGGATACGCAGATGCGTAAGTTAGCCGAGGAAGAGTTTGACGGCGGCATCCCTTATGCCAAGAAGAGACACTCCTTGGGTTGTGGCATGACAAATATTAGAGAGGAAATCTTGATTATATTTCTTTCCAGAGTGTGCGCATATCATTTGCATACAACTAATACCCAGTGGCTCCCTACGACCCTGGCGACTTGGCTGCGCTTGCTCGTCAATCACACACCCGCTAATGCTCTGTGCGGTCGATGTTATCGCCACGAGGCATATCGTTGAAAGCAATACAACCCTTTTCATATATTTTCAATGTTTTTATTACAACCTTAATTCCGCAATTGTCCATAGATAGCCACGAACTCAGCTTTGCCGCTATCGTACAAATGCCTAAATTCCTCTATCTCCTTTTCTCTTCCAATTATAGCCATAAATGCGGTTTTATTTTTCGGCAAATACACTAAAGATATTGTTCACCGAAAAATAAAACGACATTTTTTATATTTGTGTACGTATAGAATGTTATGTCCTCTTTCCGACAGGCCATTTCTATCCAAGCAACAGACTCAGCAGTTCTTCCTTTGTTCGTCCGAACCAACGAGCTCACTCATACATTCACAGAAAATAATGTATGTTCAATACAAGATTATGCGCATAAAACATCTGGCTCTTTTATTTTTAACGAACATATTCATACATTGACCGTATATTTTAGACACTATTGTACGCATGTAACTTCTTGTTTATTAGGATATTTTAGAATTCCTATGTGGTCTGTAAGTGGTCTAAAGGAAATTCATCGATTTGAGAGAGCTTTGAGACACGCAGCAAAGCAAAACTTCTTTTTTTTAATCGTTACATCGGTCGTCTTGCCATCTCTTTGATTATCAATACACATAACAGGTGCGTATTTATTTAAACGTCAGGCGACGACCGAGTTACGCCCCCAAGAAGACCGTTTTCGACTATTCTAACACCATTTACGACCGAATTTCGACTAAATTACTATCGTTTTCGACTAAATTAGTCGAAATTCGACTAAAAGCCATTACGCTGCTATATTTGCAATCTAAGTTTGTCTTTCCCTAACTTGGTTATAGCCCACCGTCTCCCTACTTTAGTCATAGTTATCAACCCTTCCTTATTTAAAGACACGAGCAGATTACTTATAAATCGGAGTTTCTTATCCTTGCTGTTACTTATAGGAAGAGCTGTTTCCAAGGTCTCGAAAGCATCCTGCCTCTTAAAACCTTCTTTACCAGCATTATGAGCAAGCTGTAACACGAGCTTGATTATGGCCTCTTTTGCAAGTCCATGCTCCTTTGTATAGTGCCCAAGTTGGTTAGTCAACTTTGCTACAGAAAGGGAAATGGTTAGGTTAGGGTACTTACCCTCAACCAATTCCCTATCCTGAAGATATTTTGTAGCCTCCTTCGTAAGAGGACGGTGCTTCTGTACAGCATCAAGCCAAATGCATTCTTTCAAAGTCAGCGATGTGTCATGTTTTAGCAATTCTGTGTACTTCTCGTCTATCATCTTGCCATAGATAGTTACGCCTACGGTGCGGTGCTCGTTGTCGATATCGTAGTCGGGCATGGGAAAGAAGCGATTGCGCTGCTCCGTGTATATCTTACGAATGCCACGACCTACGGTGTCTATCATATTGAAGTTGACCATACCACGGCAGAGGCACTCGTTGCGGTAATGGAGTTGCGGCCCACGATGCTCAAGCGCATTCTCCACTGTTCCAGGGATGAATGAGCCGCCATTGCCATAATAGAGTTGGTCAGGGCTCTCCACAAAGACTATGCGTTGTTGGAGGGTATAGTCCTGATGGGCAATGGCATTATGCATCACCTCGCGGATAGTATACTCGTCATACTGCTTCATGGTATCGGGAAAGAGCGTACCGCCGGGCAGCTCTCGCATGGTCATATTTCGTATCTTAGCCAGTACCTTATCGACAGTCAATATAAAAGGTATCGTGAAGTGTTCATAGTCTATAACATTTCTGTCCTTGTCCTCCAAAGTCCATGTTATCTGAGCCACCGCAGGATAGATCTTTTGTATTGACATAGGTTTGCCAAGAAGCAGGATGGCAGCACGGGTGAGTTGTCCGTCACGCATCATCATGCTATGACTAAGAAAATCTTTGTCACTCCAAGCATCCACCTCGCTTGCTGAGATGTTAGACGAATGGACTTTTTTGAACTCTATCCTTGCTTTTGCCAAAGCCAACTCATCAAGGTCCTCCACAGTTGCGTTGGGAACCAGTCCTGCTGACCAATCGGGTAAAGGTGGCTGTTGGCGTATGGCGTCCTGTTTGGCTTGGTTGAGCGGTTTCAGGCTCTCTCCATCACGACCATATGCAATACCTTTCCAGTGCATGACGATATTACGTGGCGAGGCAGGAACTTGGAACAACAAAATACGCTTGCCCTCTACTTCTATAGGAACGATGTCACGGAAGATAAGATTATCTGTAGTATGCTGTGACATATCCTGTTTCAACTTATTCACGGCCACCTCTCCCTCTTTGAACGAAGTTCCTACGATCTTATGCTGTTTATCCCATACGCCAAAGACAATCCAGCCACATTCACGTTCACGCAGATTGGCCTCGTTGCTGAGAGCGGAGAAGTATTTGCCGAGCTCGTCAATATCAAAGGAATGCTCTGCTTTCTTGAACTCTACGATCTCGTTCTCCGCATGATTCCATAGATGGATGAAAATGTCCAAGTATTTGTTGTTCATATTTGTCATAAGACGGAATTGTCGTCTCAAATTTACCCATTTATTTTCATTCACCCAAACAATCGGCAGATTTATGCTCAGAAGTCGTCATCCTCCAATCGCTGCAATTCTTTTTTCTTCAATGCAATCAATGCCTCCTTGAGATCTTCCTCAGAGAACGACTCGAATTTCTGCAGAAGTTTGCCTTTGGTTGACAGAGGCACGTTTGTCCCAACGGACGCTGGGGCTACAGGACTATCTGATGCCAGCAACGTTTCCTCATCCTTACGGAGCAGCAAGGCATTATAGCGCATGCGCTTCTCCAAAGAATATGGCGATATGTATCTTTGCGTAACCTACCCCTGGTTGCCAAGGCTATGTCCCATGGCATCACTGATATAGGAGCGTGGGACCTCCTGCTCGTTGAGGTTGGTCGCAAAGGAATGGCGGGCATACGTGCTCGTCAGATGTGTGGTCCATCCAAGGCTTTGACAAACCTTTTCAAGACGGTCACGAATATTTCGATTCTCCTGATGCACCCGTTTCTTCATCTCGGAAGAGTCATCGTCTTTAATGGCATCAAGAATATAAGGAAAGACCCGTTTACCCAGCTTTGGTTTGGCAGCATACTTGTCCAAGAGCATTGGCATTAAGCTGAATCACAAAGTCGACATAGTGTTGAAACACATTGCGCAGACGAGTTTGCTTCTCATAGTTGGTTTCAATACCATTTTTTCTCTCTCCCTTTCCTGTCGCCACAGCAATCACGGCTATCTCCTGCTCCGTAAACGACTCGCCGAGATTATAGTAGTATCGCTCGCCATTGACAGTGAAACGCATGCAGAGAGGATACTCGGAGTTGACCGAACGTGTCGGGTTGCGCTTGTCTAAGGCGAGTGCGAGATAGCAATCTCCAACATGGTTGTTGAACAATACCGATTGTTTTGTATTTGCGGTTGCTGTCTTCATTTTGTACTGTCGTTGGTTTAGGTTGCAAAGTCAGCATAAACACCCTGATTATCCGTAGAATTATAGTTAAAATGTTAAAATAGGCGATTTGTGAGAAAAACATTTACAATAAGTACCCTAAAAAAGCCTTATATCCGTGTACATGTGGTGTACATAGAGTTTCTTATTTATTGAGTTTTATACCCTATCATAGAATATCATATTTTCAGAAACTATCTGATTATCAATCGAATAATATCCTATGATATTTGTTAAATATCGCCTTTTAGCACTGTTAATCAGGGGGTCGTTGGNNCCGTAAGCGTTCATGTGTTATGAATAGCCCGGAATATGAAATCTCTTCATATTTCTGTGGCAGGCATTGCCAAAGCTACCGGTCTGACAGCCGATGAAATAGAATTAGCTTAGACAGCCACAGCCATTTCAACCGTCTATGTAAGTCACTATGCTCACTCAACAGATGAGCGATGCTTCTCTTGGCAGGCAGACTTGTGCCGGGTATATCCCGATTGCCGAGCGATGCCCCTTGNNGGTTCAAGTCCATCTTGAAGCGCATTAAGAATCAGAGAGTTACACTTAAGTAATTCTCTTTTTTATTGTCCGTCTGAACACATTTTTGTTATTTATTAACCTTGGTCCAAGTATTCTATCATCAAATATCTTTTCAAAGAAAACAGTTGCCACAACATATAATCGATTGCCGAGCGATGCCCCTTGCTGGCCCTCCACGACATCCTTGTCAGCGAGGAAGAGTATGGGCGTGGCCTCATCCTCAACGATAAGAATCAGGGCTTACTTACAGTAGATATGGTCGATGTATATGTCGAAAATATATTCGGGATAGACCTTGCGGATAGCCTGCAAGAGCTGGAAATGGAAAGCGTTGTCGTCATGGATGGTATCGTCGGGCACTACGTCGAAGGTGATGGTGTGTTTCTCCTCAAGATGGAAGTAGCCATGCACCTGCTCAATATGTGGATAGCTCTTCAGGAAATTCATAACGC
>DLDC01000187.1:32263-32620 GCA_002480935.1 Prevotella sp. UBA7782
CGCCTGGCCGTCATCGACTCCGGCACGCTGACGTGGAGCGAACCGATGATGGCGTTGGGACCATAGTAGTTGAGGATGACATCATAGACACCGAGCACTCCGGCAAACTGCTTCACGTCCTGCATGATGTTGTGCATCATGTCCCTTGATATGCTCTTTCCGAGGAGCTGTCCCACCGGCGCTCCAATCATTTCAATACCCGCCTTAATGATGACGAGCGAGATAATGGATCCGAGAATGCCGTCGAGGTTGATGTTCGTGATAAGCATGATGCCGGCGGAGACGAGGGTCGAGAGGGTCACCACTGCATCAAAAGTGGCATCGGCGCCACTGGCCTCCAAGGCATTGCTCTGCAAC
>DLDC01000187.1:32797-32954 GCA_002480935.1 Prevotella sp. UBA7782
CCATAACCAAAGGGATGATTGCGGTCGGCAGGCTTTTCCGACAATTTGGTGCCCACAATAGTGATGACCGACGAGAGCGCATCGCTCAGGTTGTTGATGGCGTCCATGACGATAGCCACAGACCCTGCCACCCATCCTGCCACCGCTTTGAAGGCGG
>DLDC01000187.1:33016-33385 GCA_002480935.1 Prevotella sp. UBA7782
TTCTTCTTTATTTCACTTCTTTTGGCAAAGGTACGAAATATATGGGAATTCTGATGATAAATTCAACCACAAAGAGCGCTGAGATTCAATTCCCTATGCGTTCTTTTTATCAAGACGACATTAAGAGGTGCCGCCGGTGAAATCCACTTGTCACGTCTCTCACCTCCTGACTTCGTCAATGCGTCACCCATATTTAATCAGCCGTATTCTTTTCTGACGAAAACCAATAAGACCCTTTCTGTGACGCAAGGGCTGCGCCCGTTGTGGGATAAGGGCGCGAGATAATCGAGCCACGTCTCCACATAGACCGAATCTCTCTCTGCACTCTCCTCATAAGGCCGAAGTCCTCTCAGCGATCTCAGCCTCTCA
>DLDC01000165.1 GCA_002480935.1 Prevotella sp. UBA7782
ATGAGCCACATGGGCAAGCCTAAAGGCAAGGTGAACCCCAAACTCTCACTCAAGCAAATCGTGGGCAACGTAAGCGCAAACCTGGGCGTTGACGTGAAGTTTGCACCCGATTGCGCTCATGCTGATGCTGAGGCTGCTGCCCTGAAACCGGGTGAGGCACTGCTCTTAGAGAACCTTCGCTTCTATCCGGAAGAGGAAGGCAAGCCCGTAGGAGTAGAGAAAGGCACGCCCGAATACGACGCTGCGAAGGAAGAAATGAAGAAGCGTCAGAAGGATTTCGCCAAGAAACTGGCCTCTTATGCTGATGTTTACGTGATGGATGCCTTTGGTACTGCACACCGCAAGCACGCATCTACGGCTGTCATTGATGAGTTCTTCGACAAAGACCATAAGATGCTTGGCTTCTTGATGGAGAAGGAAGTGAAGGCCGTAGACAACGTGCTGAACAACATCAAGCGTCCTTTCACTGCCATCATGGGTGGTTCTAAGGTTTCTACAAAGATCGGTATCATAGAGAATCTGCTCACAAAGGTAGACAACCTGATACTCTGTGGCGGTATGACCTATACCTTCGCAAAGGCTCAGGGCGGCAAGATTGGCAAGTCTATCTGCGAGGATGACAAGCTCGATGTGGCTCTCGACGTCATCAAGAAGGCTAAGGAGCACAACGTAAACCTCGTTCTTGGCACCGATTCTGTCATCGCCGACAATTTCTCTAACGATGCCAATACAAAGGTAGCTCCGTCTAACGACATTCCCGATGGATGGGAAGGCATGGACGCAGGCCCCGCTACACGCAAGCTCTTTGCCGATGCTATAGAGGGCTCTAAGACCATTCTGTGGAACGGTCCGGCCGGAGTATTCGAGTTTGATAACTTCACCGGCGGCTCAAAAGCCATTGCTGAGGCTATCGCCAAGGCCACTAAGGAAGGCGCGTTCTCTCTTATTGGCGGTGGCGACTCTGTTGCCTGCATCAACAAGTTCGGCTTGGCAGATCAGGTTAGCTATATCTCTACAGGTGGTGGTGCCCTGCTTGAGGCTATCGAAGGCAAGACTCTGCCCGGCGTTGCTGCCATAGAGGCATAAGCATAGCCTTGAAAATATAACTGCCCTCCATGCCCGATGGCCTGCTGCCTGAGGCCTGGAGGGCTTTATTATGCCCGGATGTGAAGATGAGAGACGATAATTCTGTCTATAATCAGTAGTTTTGTAACAATTATTTAGTAACTTTGCGCCCGCTAAATAGATATATAAAAGTATGCCAGAAAACTACTATCATCACAGCCATGAGGCTGGAACTTCTCATACACATCACCATCACCACCATTCTGTAGACAGCAGTGAGCGTGACAAGCGTCATCGTTTGTCAGCATCAAAGCGTCGCAAACTGATTGGCAGAATACTTTTTGTCCTCCTGTCAATCTTGGCTTTGATTATTGTGATGACAGTGGCTTGGATGTATTGGCCTGAGAAATAAGCTACAAACTACTTCAGAAGAAATCCGCAACTCAGCAACAGTCCGTACAAAAATATGTTGCGTGCCGTCTTGCCAAGCACCTTGTTCAGTGCCTTACCCTTGTTTATTCTCACCATCTCACGATATGTTGACACATGCAGAGGTACGTAAGCCAGCGTGAGCAACGTGGCATAAGGATGCCCTTTTAAGGCAAAGAAGGCGCCCACTATAACGGCTGTGATGCCCGTAAGCAGGTAGAGTGTCCTGCCACCTTTTGCGCCTACCCGCACCACCAGCGTTATCTTTCCTGCCCGCCGGTCGTTTTCTATGTCTCTGTAATTATTCACCAGCAACAGCGCGTCGGTCACTATGCCGCATGTGAGCGATGCTATGATAGCCACCGACGTGAAGCATCCCGTCTGCAGATAGTAGGTAAGGCTCACCGGAACTAGCCCGAAGAACACCACAACCAGCACGTCGCCCAGTCCCAGATAGCTCAGCGTGGTGGTGTAGAGAAAGCAAAAGGCCACGCAAGCCATGCCCACCAGTATCATGGTCCAGCCTCCCCACATCACCAAAGGCAGTCCGATGACACAAGCCACACATGTGGTTACGGCCATGCCCATGCGCATAGTCCCCGGTGTTATCCATCCTTGCGCACATGCCCGCTTGGGTCCCAGGCGGGTTTCATCATCGTTTCCGCGCGCAAAGTCGAAGTAGTCGTTCACAAAATTAGCGTCTATCTGCATCACAAAGGCAAAAAGCACACACAGCAGAGCTGGCACCACAGCAAACGAACGGCCCGCGGGCATCTCGCTCCATGCTATAGACAATCCCACCATGACGGGCACTGCGGCTGCCGCAAGTGTATTGGGTCGGCTGGCCAGTAGCCAGGCCTTGACCGAATTTACACTTATTTCTTCCTCTATCATATCCTTGATTACTATAAATAACTGCTAATTCTTTGCAAAAGTAAGTATTAATTGTTATATTTGCAAAAAATATTACACTATTTAAAAATAATGGAGTCGCAAGTCAATCTAGACCTTATGCATTTCGTTGAGACGCAGATTTTGCCCCGCTATGCGGCCTTCGGGCGCTCGCATGGCCTCGAACACGTGACGCGTGTCATACGCAATGCCCTTGCTTTGGTAAGCGTTACGGGGGCTGATATAAATATGGTGTACTGCATAGCAGCCTATCATGACCTGGGCATGTCAGGCCCGCGGGCCATTCATCACATCACCGGAGGCAAGATATTGGCGCAAGACGCGCGTCTGCGCAAGTGGTTTTCGCCCGAGCAGATAAAGATAATGAAGGAGGCCGTTGAAGATCATCGTGCCTCAGCCTCGCACGCTCCGCGCAGCATCTATGGCAAGATTATCGCCGAGGCCGACCGCGATCTTGAGCCGGAGAGCGTCTTCAGACGGGCCATACAGTTTGGTCTTGAGAACTATCCGCAGCTAGATGAGCAAGGGCAGTGGGAGCGCTTTGCCCATCATGTGAACGAGAAGTATGGCGTAAACGGCTATATGCGCTTGTGGATACCCGGCTCGCCTAACGGCAGGGGCCTGCAAGTTATCAGGCAGACGCTGGCAGACAAGCCGCGGCTCAGGCAGGTGTTTGACAGAATATATGCCGAGGAAACCGGCAGAAAGTGACTCCCTTAAATCATGAATATGGATAAGAAAGATTTTATGAGCCGTGCCATACGGCTGAGTGAAGAGAGTGTCAGCAACGGCGGAGGGCCTTTTGGCGCTGTCATAGTGAAGGATGGAGAGATCGTAGCCGAGGGTGCCAACCACGTCACACAGGCCAACGACCCTACTGCTCATGCCGAGGTTACGGCCATCAGAGAGGCTTGTCGCAAGCTGCACACC
>DLDC01000098.1:0-240 GCA_002480935.1 Prevotella sp. UBA7782
GCGTATGGCTTTGTTGAAGCCCAGGGCTATCTGGGTGCGCCCTTCGCAGTCGGCATAGAGTATTCTGGCCTGCGATCCGATGACGAGATGATTTTTTCCTGCCTCCCTTATCCAGTGGATATTGTCGTCTAGCTGATGCTGTATGTCTTCTGGAGCGTGGCTTCTCTCCTCCTGCAGAGCCTGCAGAGCGATGCGGTCAGTCTCTTCCAGGTCGGCCGGATCGCACGATGTGCACACCCA
>DLDC01000098.1:265-9782 GCA_002480935.1 Prevotella sp. UBA7782
AAGCCATAGTCGAAGAACATCGGCCCCATGATGTCTTGCACATAAGAGGGATAACGGAACTTTCCGTCGGGGCGCAATATATCGGCTCCCGCCCTGCTACTCTGCAAGAGGAAGGCGTTTCCATAGTCAAAGAAGTACATACCTCTAGCCGAAAGCTTGTTGATAGCGGCCACCTGCCTTCTGAGCGATGCCTGTACAGCCTGCCTGAACTGCTGCGGATTGTCGGCCATCATGCGCTTGCTCTCTTCGAAGGAGAGCCCCACGGGATAATAGCCACCCGCAAAAGGATTGTGCAAGGATGTCTGGTCAGAGCCCAGGTTCACCTCTATGTCTTCCCGGGCGAGCCGCTCCCACAAGTCAACAACGTTGCCCACGTAGGCCATCGATACCACTCTCTTCTGCTCTATGGCCTTGCGTATGGCCGGCATCAGCTCATCCAGGTTGTCGTGCATCTCGTCTATCCACCCCAGTTTGTGACACTTCTGCGCAGCCTTGGGGTTTATCTCGGCCACCACGCTCACCACGCCGGCAATGTTGCCTGCTTTGGGCTGCGCGCCGCTCATGCCACCCAAGCCCGACGATACAAACAGCGGGATGGGGTTGGTGGCATGACGCTTGGCATCGTGCATCACTCGCCGGGCTGCATTGAGCACCGTTATGGTGGTGCCGTGCACGATGCCTTGCGAGCCGATATACATATAGCTGCCCGCCGTCATCTGCCCATATTGGCTCACGCCGAGAGCATTCATGCGCTCATAGTCGTCTTGCTTGGAGTAGTTGGGTATCACCATGCCGTTGGTAACCACCACCCTTGGGGCATTCTTATGTGAGGGGAAGAGACCCAGAGGATGGCCGGAGTACATCACGAGTGTCTGTTCGTCGGTCATTTCACTCAGATACTTCATTACCAGACGATATTGTGCCCAGTTCTGGAATATTGCACCGTTGCCACCATATATTATAAGTTCGTGTGGATGTTGTGCTACCTTAGGGTCAAGATTGTTTTGTATCATCAGCATGATGGCTGCCGCCTGCTCTGATCGGTGGGGATATTCGGCCAGCGGGCGCGCCTTCATCTCATAGCGTGGGCGGTATCTGTACATATATATTCTGCCATATTGTCTCAGCTCCTCGGCAAACTCGGGTGCCAAAGCGGCGTGCAGATGTTTGGGAAAATAGCGCAGCGCGTTGCGCAGAGCCAGCTTCTTCTGCTCTGGTGTGAGTATGTCTTTGCGCTTAGGGGCGTGGTTCACGCTTGTGTCATACGGCATAGGCTCGGGCAAAGTGTCGGGTATACCGGCACGAATGTCATTCTGAAAATCTTCTAGTGTCATCATATTATGGTTTAAGGTTATTGTTATTATCGTTTAAGGCGGTGTGACTCGCAGGCTATGACAAAGGCTCACAGCTTGCTTTCCACGATTGTCATGATTTCGGATTCCTTCTTCTGCGCCTCCTCAGCCAGCCTTTGGGCCTCGGCAATAAGCTCGTCGGCTTGCTCTTTGTCTTTGAGCGAAGAGGCGTTTATCCTCACGTTGAGGCCTGCACCAAGCACAGCCGAGCGAATGGCCAGGGCACCCACGCCGGCGTCTGACACACTGTTGGGGTTGCCTTTCTCTGCCATTTCGCGACAGATGCTGAGGCCTTGAATAGAGGTTCTCATTGTTTCCAACGGCACTTGTGCGGCATAAAGAGTGGCTTGTTGTATAGACGCGGAGCGCAGAGCCTTCTCCTCGGCCGTTTCCTTGGGCATACCGAAGGCTGCCATGATACGGTTAAAGGCTTGGGTGTCTTCGTCTATGAGCTCCATGAGCCTGCTGATGAGCTTCTGTCCCTGCTCAGCCCAGCGTGAGAATTCCTCCCATCTGTCATCCCATCCGCGCTTGTGCGCAGACAGATTGGCCACCATTGTGCCCAGAGCGGCACCCATAGCGCCCATGGCCGCGGCTATTGTTCCGCCACCGGGAGCGGGCGATTCGCGTGACGTTTCGAGCGTAAAGTCGGTCACGCTCAGGTCGGCCAGCCGCTTCTTGCCTTTGTTCTGCTCATCGTCTATAAGATATTCAATCACCTTCTCGCGCGGGTTGAAAGGCTTTAAGTCGTCAAGACTCATCGACTTAATGGCCATCTTGATGATGTCTTTTTCGGGAATGCCCTCTGAACGTTGCTGCAAGGCCAGATAGTGGCGGCCCGCGTCGATGAGCACACGCTTGGGTATGAGGCCCACGATTTCGGTTCCTGTCACTCGCAATCCTCGTTTCTGCGCACAGCGGCACACCTCGTCGAAAGCCTTGTGCAAGGGCGTTGTGTTGATGTCTGTGATGTTCATGGACACTTGAGCAATGCCATAGTCGTCTATATACCACCCTATGGCCTTGGTGCCCTTGAGCGTTCCGGGCTGCATGATGATGTTTCCGGCCGCATCGCGCATGGGCTTGCCCGTTAGCTTACCTCCTTCGCGCACGGGTCGCCCTTTCTCTCTCACGTCGAAAGCTATGGCATTGGCCCTGCGTGTGGATGTGGTGTTGAGGTTGAAGTTAACGGCTATGAGAAAGTCTCTGGCTCCTACGGCCGTACATCCTGTCTTGGCCACGGCCTCGTCGAATGGTCTGGCTCCATAGTCGGGCGCCTTCTCAGGGCATGACAATTTGTCTCTAAGTGCTTCATATTCGCCCTCACGGCATACGGCCAGGTTCTTCCTTTCCGGCTTCAGCGCTGCTGCTTCATAGCAATAGGTGGGCACATGCAGCTCGTTGGCTATACGCTGAGCCAGTTGGCGGGCCCATGTGGCGCACTCCTCAAGCGTCACTCCGCTCACCGGAATGAGGGGCAGCACGTCGGTAGCCCCCATGCGCGGATGCGCACCATGGTGCCGGCGCATGTCGATAACCTCGGCAGCCTTGCCCACAGCCCTGAATGCGGCCTCCAAAACAGCCTCGGGCGAGCCCACGAAAGTAACCACAGTGCGGTTGGTGGCCTGCCCCGGATCAACATCGAGAAGGCTCACTCCCTCCACGCTCTCAATGACTTGGGTTATCTGCTTGATGACTGTCATGTCGCGACCCTCGCTGAAGTTGGGCACGCATTCCACTATTCTCTTTTTGCTGTCCATAGATTATTAAATTTTAGGTTGGTGGTTTCAGACCACAAACTTACGAAAAATCTTTCTGATTATCAGCAAAAAAACAAGAAAAAAAGCCTTACGGCATGTTAACTCCTTGCTTACAGCGATAAAGACTCATGAGTAGGGCTGACTAAAAGCGTGCTTTTTACATTGCGAAATAGGCATTATTGGCTTGCAAAAGTGCCTGTTTTGACTTGTGAAAGTGCCTATTTTGAAAATGGCGTAGCAGCCACTGAGAATATAGTCGGCGAATGGGGTGGGGGATATTCTGTTTTTTTTGTGTTTCTAGAAGAACTGTTGAAATGAAAATAATGGGGCATTTCTGATGCCCGAACGGAAAGAAATACCTATATTTGCAGCCGAGAATTAAATGTATAACTAATAAAGATGAACAGATGAAAAAGATTATCTTGATGTTGGCCTTGGCCACGCAATTCATGTCGGCATGTGCCCAGCAGCCTGCTGACAAGGCTGATTACCAGAGGAAGGTGAATGATATAAACCAGCAATTAGAGTCTTTAGTGAATGAGTATAAGCAAATGGTATCTCAAGGCACAGCGCTCACCGACACGCAAAAGCAGCGGGTGGCTGTCATAGAGAGTAAGGCCGACTCGCTCGACGGCGAGCAAGTGAAGCTGGTGATGGAGATAGCCCGCAAGTTTAAAGACTCTTCTTTTCCTGCCGCATACATTGCCGGCACGATGTACAGCATGAGCTATGACCAGCTGGCTGAGGTGCTGGACCCCAAGGCAGCCTACTATAACGACCCCAGTTTGAAGCAGGCCCGGCAGATGCTCAAGAGCATGGAGAAGCGCAAACCGGGGCAGCTCTTTCATGAACTGAAGATGAATGACATGACCGGAAAGGCTGTCAAGCTGAGTGACTGGGCCGGTAAGGGAAATTATGTGCTGGTGGATTTCTGGGCTTCATGGTGTGGACCATGCCGCCAGGAAATGCCCAATGTGGTGGAAGCTTACAAGCGTTTTCATGGAAAAGGATTTGAAGTGGTTGGCGTGAGCTTCGACAACAACAAGCAAGCATGGACCAATGCCGTGAAGCAGTTGGGCATGGAGTGGCCCCAGATGTCTGACCTGAAGGGCTGGCAATGTGCCGCCTCGGCCATCTATGGCGTAAACTCCATTCCCAGCAATGTGCTTCTCGACCCCCAAGGCAAAATAATAGACATCGACTTGAGGGGCGAGAAGCTGCAAAAGAGGCTTGAGGCTATCTATGCCAAGTGAGCCGCTCAGAGCAGCGGAACGAGCAGATAGCCCAAGTAGATGAGGAAGGTGGCGGTGAGCACGGCCCCTTCCCATCGCTCCAGGGTGAGCTTGGTGTAGGAGAAGAGCCATAGCATGATCATGGCTGTTACCATTACCGAGAGGTCCATCATGGTGATGCCTTGCATGTGCATGGGACTTATTACGCCCGTTACGCCTAATATAAAGAGAATGTTGAACACGTTGGAGCCCAGCACATTGCCTATGGCAATGCCGCTGTTGCCCTTTCTTGCGGCCACAACGCTTGTGGCAAGCTCGGGCAGAGAGGTGCCGCCGGCCACAATGGTGAGTCCGATGACGGCTTGGCTAACGCCCAGCAATGTGGCCACCTTTGTGGCTCCGTTGACAAAGAGCTCGCTGCCTAGGATGAGGGCGCCCAGTCCTGCAATGATAAATACCACGCATAGCCATAGCTTCATGGGCTTTTTGGCAGGTTTGTCATCGTTTTGTGTCTGTGGGTCCTGACCTGCCGTCTTGAAGGTGATGACCATAAAGATAGCGAACATGGCCAGTAAGATGGCTCCGTTGAGCCGCGATATTTTGCCGTCGAAGCACATCATCATGAGCAATACGGAGGCTACGAGGGCAAAGGGTATGTCCTTGCGCACCGTGGTGAGGGTGATGTTGATGGGAGTGACCATGGCTGCCACGCCCACGATAAGCAGGGCATTGAAGATGTTTGAGCCTACGATGTTGCCCACGGCAAGGTCGGGCGTGCCCTTGAGTGCCGATACCAAGCTCACGCAGAACTCAGGCAGCGACGTGCCCATGGCCACAATGGTGAGTCCGATGGTGAGTTGTGACACGTTGAAGCGCTCGGCCAAGGCCACTGAGCCTTCTGTCATACGGTCGGCACCCCAAAGAACGAGGATGATGCCTAGAACGATGAATACTGTGTTGAGTAGCATATTGTTAGATGAATTAATGGTAATGCCATCTTGCTGATGGCTTTGCAAAAATACAAAAAATCCCTGA
Source organism: Prevotella sp. UBA7782 (assembly GCA_002480935.1). Next base: position 5,645 of record DLDC01000098.1, read on the forward strand.
GTACTCACGTATTCAGGGATTAAATTCTAACAATCACACAATTAATATCGAAATAACACCTATGAAACATTAACTTCTAACTCTCTATAAGCCTTTCTGCAATAAGCGTTCCAAAGCTTGGAGTGTGCCAGTATGTCAGATGTGTGTGCCCAATATGTCACATTCATAGATGCTCTTCTTGCGTGATTTTATATGAAACCTTATTCTTTGGCAGGCTCTTCTGCCTTCTCGCCATCTTGCAGGCGGTTGTCGATGTTATCGCCTTCGGTGGGCTTCAGAGCCTCCTCAAAGTTGGTAATGCCTGCTTTTACGAGGATGTCATACCATTGCAGCAATTTCTTGATGTCGCTGTTGTGCACGCGGTCGCGGTCGAAGTTGGGCAGCACCTCAGCAAAGTAGGTCTGCAATTCGGTTGCGCTTGCTTTGCGCCAGTTGAGTGAACAGGGCTTTCCGGCCTCCTTGTCACGCACCTTAGCCAGTACGTCGGCCAGGGCAATATCCTCGGCGTCGGTATACATAGCTATGTCGGCCAGGCTGCTGATGCGGTCGGTTGCAAAGGCGGGTTGCCTTTTATGTGTTTCGTCCAGTGCCTCTACAATGAGATTAGACTTTCCTCGGCTCACCAGCTTGTAGAGTCCTGGCTTGCCTGCTATCGAAAGAATTGTCTGTAACATAATGTTGTTTACTTTATTTTATTAAGAATATTGTCTATCTGAGGCAACAGCGGCTGCGAGCCGTCGTTGCATATCACGAAGTCGCTTTTGCCTGCTATCTCGTCTTGCGGCAGTTGCAGGTCAATCCATTGCTGTGCCTTCTGCCTTGAGATATGGTCGCGTTGCATGATTCGGCTCAGCCTTGTTGGCAGCGGAGCCGTAACACACACCACCTTATCTATATGTGTGCGGCGGTAGAAAAAGCTGTCGAAGAAGATGGCACTCTCCAGCCAGCTCAACCCCGACTGCTCGAAGTCGGCAGCCACGGCGGGGTGCACGATGTTGTTGACAGCCTCTTGATGCTCTCGGCTCTGCATGATGAAGGTGGCCAGCACGGCCTTTTGCATTTTGTCTTGCGCAAACAGTTGGCTGCCCACCAGTTGGCTGAGAGCCTCTTGCAGGGCCGCTGACGAGCGCATGAGCCGTTTTGCGGCATCGTCGCAGTCGTAAACTGTGATGCCGCGCTCAGTCTGCAGCAAGTGGCTGATGTATGATTTTCCTGTTCCTATACCGCCGGTAAGAGCTATCTTCATCATCGTTGTTCTATTAGATAGTCTACCTCGTCAATCACGGGGTGGGCTGCTTGTATGCCGTTGGGAACGGAACGCAGGTGAATGAGGCAGTAGTCGCCCTTGTTGTTCTTAATCTCGTTATAGTCTACTATCAGCTGAAAGCCGTTGGGCAGTATCTCCTTTTTGTCGGGACTCTTGGGCAGGCGGCGCATCATGTTGGCTCCCACAACAAACTTTACGGCCACTTTGCTGGGGAAGGTGCGCAGCTCCTTGTCGTCGGGCATGTTGATGGCAACGATGGGAACCTCTACGCAGCCCTCAGTCATGATGTCGGGATAGAGGGTCATTTTAACCTTGTTGGGCATGAATTTGGCTCCTTTGACGTGTGCCAGACTCACGTAAATGCTCTTGGGCTCGGTAAATCCGCTCACGCGTTGCTTCACGGTGAAAGCCTCGCGAATGCTGTCTAGCAGTCGCTGTGATGAGTAGACCAGCACGCTCTCTGGCTCGAAGCGCACCTGCGCCAAATAATAGTTGTGTCCTGGCGTAGCCCTTCCAAGCATGCGTACGGCAACCTTCTTGTGTCGTCCGTAGTTGTAATAAAATTCGAGCTTGTCGGTCTTCACCGTGACAATCTTAGACGACTTGAACAGCTGCTGGTATATCTGCCGCTGTATGTCGGCCACGGGAATGGAGCCGTGCCCCTTGCCGTCGGCATAAGTCATGAAGTCGAAGCTCAGCGGATGCAGCTTATGCGCATAGAGATAGTTGGCTATGGCGAATCCCTTGTCGCGTACCGTGAAGCGCACCGTGTCGCTGATGTCGTTGGTGATGACGATGTTTCTGGGCACGTTGGTAAGGTTAACCTCTACACATACCTCGGTCTCATACGTTTCGTTGAGCGTCATGAGCAGCCAGAATATGCCACTAAGGCAGAAGAAGAACAAAAACACCAGAAGTTCCTTGTTCTTTGTTGAGAGCAAGAAACTTCTGATTGCTTTTATGATGTGTGAGCGTTCCACCACCTTCCGGAAGCTGATTATTTCTTTACGTCGGCTTGCTGCGATTGTGCGTCGGCGTAAACAAAGTTCTTGTCTACGGTAATTACAACGCCACGGGCTATTTCAAGATCAATGACATTCTTTGCCAGGTCTATGCGCCTTACGGTTCCGTGCACGCCGCCACCTGTCACCACGTGCTTGCCTTCGGTGAGCGAGTTCTGAAACGCGCGTATTTCTTTTTGCTTTTTCTGTTGAGGTCTAATCATGAAGAGCCACATAATGACAAAGATGGCCACCATCATGACTATCATACCCAGTCCGCCTCCGTTTGACTGCTGGGCTGCTAATAAGAGTGCTGTGTACATAAATAGGATATAAAAATGATTTAATTGTTATTTTTCTCGTCGTCTGTCTCTTCCTCTTTCTGCTCTTTTTCAGGCATGTCGCCCATCTTCTTGAGCATCTTGTGTGAGGCGATGAGGTGGCGCGCTATGGCGTCGAGCATGCCGTTGATATAGCCGCCACTCTTGGGCGTGCTGTACAACTTGGCCAGGTTGACGTATTCATTGATAGTAACCTGTATGGGAATGTTTGGGAAGGTGAGCATCTCGGCAATGGCTATCTGCATGATCACCACGTCCATGTAGGCCAGTCGGCTGAAGTCCCAGTTGCGCGATGTCTCGCTCATATACCTCTGATAGGTGTCGGCGTTGAGGATGGTGGCTCTGAAAAGCTTGATGGCGAAGGTGCGGTCCTCATCGTCTTTGTATTCCGGCAGCAGCTCCTGCTCGCTCTTGTTTTCGGGCCTGAAACGCTTGATGGTCTTGATGACAAAGGTGTCTACAATGTCCTTGTCATCATTCCAGTAGAGGCTCTTTTCCTCAAGAAGGGCGTAGAGGTCGTCGTTGTCTTGTATAAGGGTGCGATAAATTTTCCGCCACACCTCACGGTCGGCCTCATAAGAGCTGTCGCTCTCTGCCATATAGTCTTGATAAATGGTGCTTGCTTCTATCTGGTTGCACAACTTTCTCACGGCTTCTATGTCGTCGTCCCAAGTCAGGCTCTTGCTGCTCAGAAAGTCGTTCAGCTGGATATTCTCCTCCAGTTGCACGGCAAACTTGTTGTAGGCAAACTTGTTGTTGGGCGCCTCTGTGCCTTCGCGCTGTGCTTTTTGCGTGCCCACGTCCACTCTGTGGCGCTCTTCTTTGGTCACAGCAACGATTAAGCCCAAAAGATAATTATATAAGTCGTATGCTTTGGAGAGGCTGAAAAGTAATTCCTTTTCGGCTGTGTCAATGTTTTTGCTGCCATTCTGATAGTATGCATAGGTTAACTGAACTATCTTCAATCTTATCAATTCCCTGTTAATCATCGCTACGTTAGGTTGATTGTTGTGTTTCTATTGTTTTCTGATTTGCAAATGTAAGAAAATTACCCCAACCTTGCAAATTATCATGCCCTTTTTCTTTCTTTTTTAATATAAACCTTGCTTGTTTCAGGCAAAATGCGTAACTTTGCACCGCTTTTTTACTAAGCACTCAAGGTGTGATGGTGAATTAAGGCAACATTTATTATTTCAACTTAATTTTAGAGTAACACAAAAGTAATGAAAGAGATTAACGTTACAGGTCAGAAGCGAACAGACCTTGGAAAGAAAGCTTCAAAGGCTCTCCGCAAGGAGGGAATGGTTCCTTGCAACATCTATGGTGAGAAGAGAGACGCCAATGGCAAGGTAGAGGCTATGGCCTTCGCCGCTCCGATGAGCGAGCTGCGCAAGGTGGTTTACACACCTCATATCTATGTCATCAACCTCATCATCGACGGCCAGAGCCATACAGCTGTGCTCAAAGAGCTGCAGTTCCACCCCGTTACCGACGCTCTGCTGCACGTAGACTTCTTCGAGGTGAACGAC
>DLDC01000098.1:9860-10230 GCA_002480935.1 Prevotella sp. UBA7782
ATGAACCTCTCTATCCGTAAGATAAATGTAACTGCCCCCTATCAGGTTATTCCTGAGCACCTCGATATTGATGTTACAGGCCTTCGCTTGGGCAAGAGCATCAAGGTAGGCGAGCTCTCATTCGATGGCCTGGAGATCGCTACCCCCAAGGACGTGGTTGTTTGCTCTGTGAAGACCACACGTCAGTCGGCTGCTGCTTCTGCCACTACCGATGATGCCGCTGAGGGCGATGCCGCTGAGGGCGACGCAAAAGAAGCTCCTGCTGAATAACATCGCGAATGGATAAGTACTTGATATGTGGCCTCGGAAACCCCGGAAGCGAATATGCCGGGACCCGCCACAACACAGGATACATGGTATTGGACGCTTT
>DLDC01000077.1:0-589 GCA_002480935.1 Prevotella sp. UBA7782
TGAGTTTACAAGAAATTCTAGAACATCGCCGGGCCGTGAGGCATTACGACCCCAATAAGCCCATAGATCCAGAGCAGGTGAAGCAATGTCTGGAGATGGCCACCCTGGCCCCGACCAGCTCTAACATGCAGCTCTGGGAGTGTTATCATGTCACCGACAAGGCCGTATTGGCCAAGTTGGCCCACGCTTGCCTCGACCAACTCAGCGCACGTTCGGCACAAGAGATGGTGGTCTTCGTCACCCGGCAAGACCTGTATAAGCGTCACGCCGAGGCGGCTAGGCACTTTGAGGAGGACAACCAGCGGCGCAACAGCCCCAAGGAGAAGCAAGCCAAGCGCATCAAGAAGTGGGATCTTTATTATGGCAAGGTAATGCCGTTTCTCTATTCGCGCTTCTTCGGCCTCTGGGGTGGCGTGCGCAAGGTTCTGGCTCAGTGCATAGGACTGTCACGCCCCATCGTCAGACAGGTGTCAGAGGGCGATGTACGTGTGGTGGTACATAAGAGTTGTGCCTTGGCTGCGCAGACTTTTATGCTGGCCATGAGCGAGAAAGGCTATGACACATGTCCCTTGGAGGGCTTCGACAGCTT
>DLDC01000077.1:674-4238 GCA_002480935.1 Prevotella sp. UBA7782
CAGCGAGACCTATCACAGAGTGTGAGCAGCCTGGCTTCATGGCCCGGCACATCATCAGTAATGGGCTGAAAGGTCGGGCTTAGTCCATCTTGTCAGCTGCTTGCAACACCTCCAGAATGGGTTAGTGACATGCCCGGCCGCATGCGTCAAGGCACACAGTGGCTTGCGAGTGCGCAACCGGAGCATGGCCCTTATCCTTCAGTGCCCGGACGGATGATTGCGTCTGGCGACAAATAAAAATCAATAGTTTCCTTTATTTTCATTAAAATATCCTATTTTTCTTGTAGAGTAAGCCGATAATTCCTATTTTTGCAATAACCGCATCCGGCTCGTTGCCAGGTCGTGACGGTCAGGGCAAAAACTTAATAAGCTCAAGATGGCTTTTCAACCTTCTGTTTCAGAGGGGACTGACGAACAGCTAACAGCTTCTGTCAGGCAGGCTCAAACCTTCTCATTCGCTTCTTCTTTGATGAGGCTGAAAGGTAAAATGCCCGATGATTTACTGATTTTTTACCAACAATTAGCCCAAGACGGCAAGAGCCCTGGGGCACTTCTGAAGCGTGACAGAATAGTTGTATGCGCCGCACATGCTGTTTCAGTTGCCTGAGCGGTTTCATGCAAACCACCGATAAGAAGATGCGCACAGCTTAGGGACGTAATGAATGATTATGCAAAACAAACATCACTACACGGGATTAACAGACGCACAAGTACTCGAAAGCCGCAATAGGTATGGCGTTAACATTTTTACACCGCCTGCCAAAGATCCACTTTGGAAACAGTTTTTAGAGAAGTTTAAGGACCCTCTCATCATTATCCTGCTCATAGCGGGCTTCCTATCCGTAGGCATATCATGCTATGAGTATTGGGGTCTGGGCGAGACGGCCGAGATATTCTTCGAACCCGTGGGCATCTTCGTGGCCATCTTCCTGGCTACAGGCATCGGCTTCTTGTTTGAACTGAAGGCTGATAAGGCTTTCACCATACTCAATCAGGTGAACGATGATGAGCCTAATGAGGTGATACGTAACGGAAAGGTGACCACCATACCCAAGAAAGATATCGTGGTGGGCGACCTCGTTGTGCTCAATACGGGGCAGGAGATACCGGCCGACGGACAACTTCTCGAGGCTGTGAGCCTGCAAGTGGATGAGTCAACGCTAACGGGTGAGCCCGTATGCCATAAGAGTGTGAAGCCAGAAGACTTTGACAAGAACGCCACGTTCCCCACCAACCGCGTGCTCCGGGGCACCAAGGTGATGGAGGGTCACGGCATCTTCAAGGTAGAAGCAATAGGCGACAGCACCGAGAACGGCAAGGTATTCGAGGCTGTGCAGATAGACAACTCGGTGAAGACGCCGCTCAACGAGCAGCTCGACGGGCTGGGCAAGCTCATCACCAAGCTGAGTTACGTGTTCGCCGCCCTCATCATCGTGTTCCGACTCATTGTATATTTCAATTGGGAACCCCTGGCTTGGCTGCTCGTCATACCCACGGCCATCTTCTTCTGGATGGTGATTAAGCAATTTGCCAAGTGGCGATGGCAGGCCATCACACTGGCTATAGTGGGCTATTTCATGGTGCTCATGGCCATGGTCCTGCTTTTTCATTTTGTCCTTACACCCGCTTCGCAGATCGCTGCATTGGTCACCTATACCCTCAACACGCTCATGATAGCCGTCACCCTCATCGTGGTGGCCGTGCCTGAGGGCCTGCCCATGGCTGTTACACTTAGTCTGGCCTATAGCATGAGGCGAATGTTGAAGACCAACAACCTGGTGCGCAAGATGCATGCCTGCGAAACCATGGGAGCGGCCACCGTGATATGCACCGACAAAACGGGCACCCTGACAAAGAATCAGATGCAGGTTTACGACGCTCAATTCTTCACCCCGGCCTCTGAGCAGGGGGATGAGGCCGAGTGGAAGGGGCTCATCGCAGAGGGCATAGCCATGAACTCAACGGCGGCACTCGATGTGTCGCACCCCCACACCATTCAGGTGCTGGGCAATCCTACGGAGGGCGCGCTGCTGCTATGGCTGCATGACAAGGGCATAGACTATAACGACATACGTGAGAATACCGAAATCATAGAAGAGTTGCCTTTCTCCACTGAGCGCAAATACATGGCCACGTCGGTCAGTTCCTCTGTGCTCAACGGTCAGCGAATGCTCTATGTGAAGGGAGCTCCCGAACTTGTGCTTGCTCTTTGCAACCATGTGGCGGGCGACGTGCGTGAGGAGGATATCCTGAAGCGGCTCGAAGGCTATCAGAAAAAGGCCATGCGCACCCTGGGCTTTGCCTGTCAGAAGCTCGGCGAGGGCGAGATGGGCATCGCAAATGGCAAGCTCACCGCCACCAACCTTACCTTTATTGGGGTTATGGCCATCAGCGACCCGGTGCGCGACGATGTGCCTGCTGCCGTGAAGGAGTGCACTGACGCCGGCATCAATGTGAAGATAGTGACTGGCGACACGTCGGGCACGGCGCGGGAGATAGGCAGACAGATAGGCTTATGGACCGATAAAGACTCCGACCGAAACATCATTACCGGACCGGAGTTTGCTGCCCTGAGCGATGATGAGCTGGACAAGCGTGTCATGGATCTCAAGATTATCTCACGGGCACGCCCAATGGACAAGAAGAGGCTGGTGGAGTCGCTTCAGCGCAACAACCAGGTGGTGGCCGTGACGGGCGACNNACGGCACCAACGACGCACCGGCCTTAAAGGCGGCTCAGGTAGGGCTCTCCATGGGCGACGGCACCTCTGTGGCCAAGGAAGCGTCGGATATTACCATCATAGACAACTCTTTCAGCAGCATCGGTAGGGCGGTGATGTGGGGACGCTCACTGTATGCCAACATTCAGAGGTTCTTGCTCTTTCAGCTCACGGTGAATGTGGCAGCCTGCTTCATTGTGCTCTTTGGCTCGTTTATGGGCACGCAGAGCCCTCTCACCGTAACCCAGATGTTGTGGGTAAACCTCATCATGGACACTTTCGCTGCCATGGCTCTGGCTTCTTTGCCGCCCTCTGAGAGCGTGATGAAGGATAAGCCCCGCGACCGAAAGGCCTTCATCCTGAATCGTAACATGATGGAGAATATCCTGGGCGTAGGTGGATTCTTCTTCCTCTTGCTGCTCGTCTTGCTCTATGTCTTTGAGCATAGCAACATCACGCAGCTCACCGATCTGCTGCACGTAAGCCTGGGCAAGGCCAACGGACTCACGCCTTATGAGCTAACGTTGTTCTTCACCATCTTCGTCATGACCCACTTCTTCTACCTCTTCAATGCCCGTGCGTTCAACACGGGACGCAGTGCGCTCCACCTCAAAGGGTGCAAAGGCTTGATGTTCATCGTTACCATCATCTTTGTAGGGCAGATAGCTATGGTGGAGATACCGGGCTTGCAAGAATTCTTTAACGTTTGCGGACTGTCGTTAACAGACTGGGTCATCATCATCCTGGGCTCATCTCTCGTGCTCTGGGTGCGTGAGTTGTGGCATCTGCTCAAGCGGGTTGCGCGCTAGTAGGGCCTTGTCAGCCACCGGCAAGCCACCGGTGGG
>DLDC01000077.1:4254-5818 GCA_002480935.1 Prevotella sp. UBA7782
CAGGCTAGAGCGTGCCCGCGGCGTAAGGCCCTTAGGCAGGAGAGACGCCCTTTCTGTAAGTCTTAGCTAATCATCAAATCCTTTCATTTATGGAGCAATCACATTTCTCAAGCAACAGAGTATGCCGCCTGTTCGGCATCACCTATCCCATCATCGCCGGAGGCATGGTGTGGTGCAGTGGCTGGAGGCTGGCCGCAGCCGTGAGCAACAGCGGAGGCTTGGGCCTTCTGGGTGCCGGTTCTATGCATCCTGACACCCTCTTGGAGCACATCAGCAAGCTCAAGGCGGCTACCGACAAGCCCTGGGGCGTTAACGTTCCGCTCATGTATCCCGAGATAGACAAGCTCATGGACATCCTTGTCGATTGTCATGTGCCCATCGTCTTCACCTCTGCGGGCAGTCCTAAGAAGTATACGCCCTTCCTGCATGACCATGGCGCGCTGGTGGCCCATGTGGTGTCGAGCAGTAAGTTTGCCGCCAAGTGCCAGGAGGCGGGCGTAGATGCCATCGTGGCAGAGGGCTTTGAGGCGGGCGGTCATGATGGCCGGGAGGAGTCTACCACGCTCACCCTCATCCCGCAAGTGCGCCGGGTCACCGATAAGCCACTCATTGCGGCAGGCGGCATAGCATCGGGGCAGGCCATGGTGGCCGTGCAGGCTCTTGGCGCAGAGGGCGTGCAGATAGGGTCACTCTTTGCCTTGAGCCGGGAGAGCAGCGCCTCCGAGGCCTTCAAGCAGAGGTGTGTGGGTCTGCCGGAGGGTGGCACCATGATGGCATTGAAGAAGATTTCGCCTACCCGTCTGGTGTGCAATGCCCTCTTTGAGCGTATACACGAGGCTGAAGAACGGGGTGCCTCGGCCGATGAACTGCGTGACATCTTAGGACCGAAGTCGTCTAAGCGCGGCATCTTTGAAGGCGATGTGGAGAACGGCGAGCTGGAAATTGGACAGGTGGCCTCCATGGTTGGCAGCGTAGAACCCGTGGCCGACATCATGAGTCGGCTGCTCAGCGAGTATGCCGCCACTCTTTCGGCTCTCAGAGACTGATATGAATAGAGTAGGAGATAAGCACCTATTAGGAACGCTTGGCTCCTACTCGATAGCCTGATGCTTTATTTATGGCTGTCAAAAAAAGACTCAGCTCTCTGATAGAACAAATCTACAGTAATCATCATTCAGTTCTTTGCCAAGTATTACCCTTCCATAAAAAAAGCAGTAAAAGCTATTCCACCCATTCCACCCATCTGGTAGTGTATTGATACACAGATGCTTATGTATCTCAGTAAGGCGTTTATATCCCTAAAACATCTCAACCACATCCCACCCACATCTCACCCGAATTGTTCCTTGAGGCCTATGTATCCTGATTTTATATAAAAATAGCCCTCCGCATACGAGTATCATTTTACTGAATGACGCACGATGAGGATTGCAAATGCAGGGCGCGGCCACAGGGGTGACAGGTGAATACAAATCAAATCGCACTTTGACCCGTCGGGACGTACCGTGGTGTGCTGGATAAAAAATGATGTATCTTCATGTCTCTTCGCTTGCGGACGCACCAA
>DLDC01000030.1:0-2502 GCA_002480935.1 Prevotella sp. UBA7782
CTTCAGCGAGCCTATAGACATCGCAGGCGTGCTGGGCGACTCTCACGGAGCACTTGTCGGGCAGATGTGTTTCAACGAAGGATTCGGCAAAGCCACCTATGGCACAGGCTCATCTGTTATGGTTAACATCGGACAAAAGCCTAAGATGGCTCCCGAAGGGCTCGTCACGTCAGTGGGATTTTCGGCTCTCGACAAGACGTTCTATGCCTTTGAGGGCAACATACACTGCACCGGAGCTACCATACAGTGGCTTCAGAACCAGCTGGAGCTTATTCCTGACGCGGGCAAAATAGAAGAAATAGCCAGCTCAGTGCCCGACAACGGTGGCGTATATATGGTGCCTGCCTTCCAAGGACTGGGCGCGCCGTGGTGGAACGACCAAGTGAAAGCCATGATATGCGGCCTGACGCTCAACACCACAAAGGCGCATCTGTGCCGCGCGGCGCTGGAGTCGATAGCCTATCAGATAGCTGATTTGGTGGGTGCTATGACCAAGAAGGCCGGCATAAGGCTCAAGGAAGTGCGCGTAGATGGTGGACCTACGAAGAACATGTTGCTCATGCAGTTTCAGGCCAACATGCTTCAGGTGCCCGTGATACGCTCTAACGTTGAAGACGCATCGGCCTTCGGCGCGCTCATCATGAACCATTTCGCACTAAATGACTGGTACTCCTTCGGAGAGGCAACGGCAGTATGGTCGGCCAACAAGCCCATTATGCCCAACGCAACGCAACGCGCCATGAAGCCTCTGTACGAAGGTTGGCACGCTGCCGTGAGAATGTTGCTGGGCCAGAACGCCGAAAAGCCTGAACAAGATTAACGAATACATTACAATCAAAAATCATTATGAAAAACAAAAAGATATGCTTCGGAGTCATCATTGGCACACGCGCCTACTTCAACAGCGAGCTGGCCAAGGACGTAAAGAAGCAATTACTGAAAGTATTAGAGGAACAAGGATACGAATACATCATCCTTCCCGAGGACGCAACGCCCACAGGTTCGAGCTCTATAGAGACGCTCGAAGACGGCACCAAGTGCGCCAAACTCTTCAGAGAGCACCGCGATGAGATTGACGGCATCATCGTCTCACTGCCCAACTTCGGCTATGAGATAGGCATCATCAACGCCATCAGCCGGGCCGAACTGAACGTTCCGGTACTGGTGCAGGCATGTGATGACGAGAATGACAAGGTGGACTTAGACAGCCGCAGGGATGCATTCTGCGGTAAGATAAGCGTTTGCAACAACCTTTATCAATATGGCATTCCCTTCTCACTGACCTCCCTGCACACCTACTCCATCTATAGCGATACGCTGGTGAGCGACATCAACAAGTTTGCTGCCACATGCCGGACCGTAAACACGCTACGCCACTGCCGCATAGGGCAGATAGGCACGCGCCCATTGGGCTTCAATACGTGCCGCGCAAGCGAGAAGCTGCTGCAAAGAACAGGCATCACAGTGGTGCCAGCCGACATGAGCGAGCTGATATTCGCGGCTCAGAAGGTGGCCGACGACGATGCCCGACTCACACAGAAGATTAAGGATATACACGCCTATGCACAGGTTCCGCAAAGCTATGAGGACAAGCTCAAAGTGCAAGCTAAGTTCGGCGTGGCCGTAGAAGAGTGGGTTAAGGAGAACCAAGTAGACGCCCTGGCCCTGCAATGCTGGGACTCGCTGGAGAAAAACTATGGCGCCGCGCCCTGCATCACCATGGCTATGCTGGGCGATATGGGCATTCCGTGCGCCTGCGAGACCGATATCACAGGCGCAGTGAGCATGCTTGCACTGCATTTAGCATCAGGTAAGGCCTCAGCAATAGCCGATTGGAACAACAACTTCGCCGAAGACAGAAACACATGCGTGTGTACGCACTGCGGAAACTTCCCCCACAGCTTCATAGGCAACGGAGATTTGAAGCTCACACCGCTGGGAGTACTCGGCAGGCAGCTGGGTAAGGTGCGCACATTCGGCGCTATCGACGCCAAGGTGAGCGCAGGCGACTTCACCTTCTTCCGCATCTCAACCGACGATCCTGCCGGAAAGATACGCGCATACCTGGGCAATGGAAACATCACCAACGATCCCTACGGCATGGACGGATGCATTGCCGTAACACACGTAGACCATTTGCAGAAGCTCATGAAGTTTATTTGCAGGCATGGCTTTGAGCATCATGTAGCCCTGGTGCGCACAGATGTGGTTGACATATTGAAGGATGCCATAGAAAACTACCTGGGTTGGGACCTCTACGTACACAACGACGACGAGGAGTAAAAGCCTACAGGGCATGACAGCATAGCCCCGACAGACATACAAAAAGCAAGGGAGAGAAAGCCGCAACAGGCCCTTTTCTCCCTTTTTATTTATATAATGCCGTGACATTGAGGCTTTTTAGGCTCACAAAAAGCAAAAAAGCACTTGCACATTGTGGTTATATAAATAATTTTAAGTATCTTTGCAGCCACTAAGGGCTCTGATAGTTCAATGGATAGA
>DLDC01000030.1:2531-6686 GCA_002480935.1 Prevotella sp. UBA7782
TTGATCCGGGTTCGATTCCCGGTCGGAGTACTTCTTGGGCAACCTGAAAAACATACTAAACAAATAATCATCATGATAGGAGCCATTATAGGAGATATTGTAGGTTCACGATTTGAGTTTGGACCTGCACCGGAAAAAGGCTTTCAGCTTTTCACGAAAGACTGTTCTTACACTGACGACACTATATGCACCATTGCCATAGCCGATGCCATACTCAACCATAAAAGCTATAAAGACGCGCTGCTGGAGTGGTGCGGGCGCTATCCTGACCCCATGGGAGGCTACGGCCCACGCTTTCTGAACTGGCTGGAAAATGGAGGCAAAGAGCCTAACAACAGCTGCGGAAATGGCGCGGCCATGCGTGTGAGCCCCATAGGGTGGCTCTTCAACGAATGGGATGAGGTGACCGAAGAGGCCAAGAAGTCGGCTGAGGTGAGCCATAACCATCCCGAAGGCATCAAAGGAGCGCAGTGTGTGGCCGAGATAATATGCTGGCTGCGACACGTAAGGTTTGACAAGAGCTCCATAGAGGCCAAGGTGAAGAAGTTCTATCACTATGAGATACCACCCATGAAGGATATTCTGCGCATTGGAAGTGAGAACCATTTCGACGGCACATGCCAGGAAACGGTGCCTTGGGCCATACGTTGTTTCCTCGACGCCAACGACTTTGAGGATGCCATACGCCTGGCCGTGATGTGCGATGGCGACACCGACACCAAGGCATGTATAACGGGAAGCATCGCCGAAGCCTACTATGACGTGCCCGACTGGATTACAGACAAGGCCATATCCTATCTGCCCAAGGACATGAGGGCTATTCTTCTGCAATTTCTTGACACCATCAAGGGCGAGCTAGACTAGCCCTCGCACGCTGCCATCAGCCCTTGTCGCCGATGCCCAACAGCGTTTTTATCATATTCATCTTATGTTTGCGGCTGATGGAATAGGTATCATCATGCTGGTCTATATAGTCCATCAGCCGGTAGCTCTTATCCAGAAGCATGTCGCGCAAAGGGTTATCCTTGGTCTTGGCCTCGGCCAAAAGCAGCTCGGCAAGCATCTTCAGACGGGTCATGCGATGCTCTTCGTCCCACTCATCATGCGCATGTTGCAACGCCTCCTCCACACTCAGGTTGCGCCACACAGCATAGTCGCCCACATACTGTCGGTATATGTCACGCAGTTCGGCATCATCTTCGTCCTTTTCCTTCTTCTCCAGAAAGCGCGACAAGGCCTTCATAAACTCCTGCAGGAGCCGCATAATGTAATCTCTCTCTAGCATAATTCACTCTTGATTAGACAGTTCGGTAATATAATCAAACAATTTTTTGTAGAAGGGATGGCGTGCCAGCGTGGCCGCGTCGCCTAAGATGATGAGTTTCATGCGTGCTCTTGTAATGGCCACATTCATTCTTCTCAAGTCGCGCAAGAAGCCTATCTCGCCCTTATCGTTGGCTCTTACCAGGCTGATAAGCACGATGTCGCGTTCCTGACCCTGAAAGCCGTCAACCGTATTCACGCTGATAAGGCGTCTGAAAGGCTTGAAGAAGGCACGCTGACGAATGAGATGGCGCAGGTATTGCACCTGAGCCCTATAGGGAGAGATTACTCCCACGTCAATGTTCTCGTCGAGAATGCGCTGCTTACCTATCTTATTGAAATACTCCTCCAGCGTGTTGAGCGTATATTCAGCCTCACCTTTATTCACCCTTCCAAACGAAGCGCCCACAAACTGCTCCTTAAAGTCGTTGCCATCAGCATCATCCGGCAAGCCTTCGGTGTTGCGCCACTCTATCGGAATGTCGTAATCCAGAATGCCGCGAGCCCGCACCTGAGGCGCGGATACCACCTTCCCGCCGTAGAACCAGTCGCTTGAGAAGCGCATAATCTGCTCGTTCATGCGATATTGTATGTTCAGTAAGGTCACCACTTCGGGCTTATTGTTCACGATGCGCTCCATCAGCGTGACGCCAAGTCCCGCCCTCATCGCCGCCATACTCTTGATGGTGGGCGGCAACTGACAGTGGTCGCCGGCCAGCACCACGCGCGAGCAACGCCGCATGGGCACCCAGCAGGCAGCCTCAAGGGCTTGCGCGGCCTCGTCTATAAACAGAGTGCCAAACTTCATCCCCTCCAGCAGCCGGTTGTCTGACCCTATCAGCGTGCACGCTATGACCCTTGCCTGGCCAAATATCTCGGTGTTGATGCGTATCTCCAGCTCCGTGGCACGGCTCTTCAGCCGTTCCAGCTTCTGATGGATGCCCTCCGAGCCCTTGCGGCGTGCCCCTCTGAGCTGCCGGATGGCCTTGCGTATGGCCCATAACTGGGGATAGTCGGGATGCGACTCAAAACGCCGCTCGTACGTAAAGCCCAGCATCTTGTCGTTCACCCGGGTGGGGTTTCCCAGCCTCAGCACGCTGATACCGCGGTCGATGAGCCGTTCTGAAATCCAGTCTACGGCCATATTGCTCTGCGCGCATACCATAACCTGGCTCTCACGCATCAATGTCTCATTGATAGCCTCAACAAGTGTGGTGGTTTTACCCGTGCCGGGAGGACCATGAACAATGGCCACATCCTTCGCCCTTAGCACCTCATTGACAGCCTTTTCCTGCATAGGATTAAGCCACGGAAAGCGTATGGGCTCAAAAGAGAAGTGCTTGGCGGGCTGATGAGTATAGAAGAGGTCGCGCAAGTAGGCGAGTCTGTTACCCTTGGCACGCATCACGCGGTCCAGGGCATCAAACATTACGCGATAGCTAGTCTCGTCAAATGAAATCTGACACCCTACCTCTGAAGAGGCCGTTTGCAGGTCAAGCAAGGGCGCATCATCCGGAACGGCCACCACCATACGGTCGCCTTCAACATAACTCACCTGACCGGTGAAGCTGAAATATTTCACCTCGAGGCCCTTCCCTGCCCCATCACCCATCTGAAAGAACAGCACCGGGCGGCCATACTCAAAGTTATGCTCAATATCTGTATCGGCAAGTCGATATACTTCTACAACCAACTGGTTGAGCGAATTATAATAACGCTTGCCTATGCGCAATGGAAACCAGGCATCGCCCCGCTTCACCTTGCGTTCAATACCCATGGCCTGCGTTTGCTTCCTGAAGGTTTCCTTCTCTGCATAATATTCCATTTGCAGCAGCAAACGCTGGCGCTGCAGGGTCTGTATGGGTGACTCTTGTTGCATAACACTTGCAAAGTTACAAAAAAAGGTGCTGAATACGTGCCCAAACCACAATATATTTACTATTTTTGCAGGCGTGAAGACAATAGAGATAGAAGGCCTCTGCGTGGGGCATATACATGCCGGCATGGTGGCACAAAACCTTTGCGCAGCGGCAGACAACGGCAGACTGACCTGCCTGCTGGGCAGAAACGGCATTGGAAAATCCACCTTGCTGAAGACCATCAGCGGTTTTCTGCCCAAGATGGCGGGACATATTTTCCTGGCAGGTAAAGAGATTGACACACTGTCTAACGCCCAAAGGGCACGCATGGTGAGCGTGGTGCTCTCATCAGCACCCGCAGCAAGCGGACTGAAGGTGTCGGAAGTGGTGGCGCTGGGACGCACACCGTTCACGGGATTCTGGGGCTTTGCCCACAAAACCGACAAGCTTTGCACGGCCCAAGCCATGCAGATGACGGGTGTAGACCATCTGGCCGACAGATATATGAACACCCTTTCTGATGGCGAGAGGCAAAAGGTAATGCTGGCAAAGGCCCTGGCCCAGCAAACACCCATCATCCTACTTGACGAGCCAACGGCCTATCTAGACTATCCGTCGAAGATAGAAGCCATGCTACTCTTACGCACACTGGCCCGCAAAGAGGGCAAAACAGTGCTGATGAGCACACATGATGTAGGACTGGCTTTGCAGTTGGCAGACGATATTTGGCTACTGGCTGAGGACGGAAAGCTTCATACCGGAGAGCCTAAAAAAATGGTTTTAGATGAGAATTTTCGCCATTTCATCGAGCAAACACCCCAAATAAAGCTCAATGCCGACACCCTTTCCATACACATCTCAGCTCAATAAACCACATCACATCACCGCTTTCGCCCCTCAACCTGAACCCAACGGCATCGTCAAAGCATGGCTTTGGTCATGAAAAAAGCGGGATGATAAAAAGAAATATAAA
>DLDC01000096.1:0-6557 GCA_002480935.1 Prevotella sp. UBA7782
TCTGCACATGACAAAACTCTGAAAAACTTATAGTTACTCAGAGACATATAAAAAAAATATTGATAATAAATTGAACGTTTAGTTGCGGACTACAAATCTTATTGTATTATGATGAAGAAAGCGTTTATGTTTGCGTCTCTGCTGAGTGTGACACTGATGGCTGAGGCTCAAACAACGAGTATCAAGGGTGTTTTTGCTGATTCTATTACTCATGTGGGTGAGCCGTATGCCACGGTGCGGGTGTTTAAGACAGAAAATCAGGAGCATCCATTGGCGATGGCCCTTACCGAAAGAGATGGTTCGTTCGCATTAGAAGCTAAGGGCAGTGGCAAATGTGTGCTCGTTGTGTCGGCCTTGGGACGCAAGGAGGTACGGCGTACGCTGTCTTTAGGAAGTTCCGCAACGCTCAGTGTAGACACGCTGTGGGCCGTAGACGATGCGCAGAATTTGCAAGGAGTCACTGTTGAAGCCCGTAAGCCACTTGTAAAGATGGAGACAGACAAGGTGAGCTACGACGTACTGAGTGATGAGGAATCCAAGTCGCGCACTGTGCTCGACATGCTTCGCAAGGTGCCCATGGTGACTGTTGATGGCCAAGACAATATCACGGTGAACGGCAGCAGCTCGTTCAAGGTACTTGTAGACGGCAAGCCCAGTCCTATGTTCAGCAGCAATCCCTCGCAGGTGTTCAAGTCTATGCCAGCCACGACGGTGAAGAAGATAGAGGTGCTGACCAACCCTGGGGCCAAATATGATGCCGAAGGCGTGGGGGGCGTGCTCAACATCACGCTTAACAAGCAAGGGAAAGGCAGTGCTGACCTGAATGGCTATAACGGCAACGTGAATGTCCGTGCGGGCAACCGCCAGCTAATGGGCAGCGCTTTTGTGTCGGGTCAGCAGGGCAAATTTTCATATAGTGCCATGGTCTTCAGCAACCGGAATGCTCCGCTCATGGTAGACTATTCAACCACCCGCACACAGCAGATGGATGGTAAGCCATATATTGTAGACACGAAAGTGAAATCTGATCAGCGTCCGTCGGCCTATTCGTATGCCAATGTGAGCATGGGATATGATTTAGACTCTATGAGCGTTATCACGGCTACAATGAGTTCTTCCAAATGGTTTATGAAGTCACGCTCGGACGCTACTACTTCCATGGGGCTTGAAAATATGAGCAGCAACGCCTATGGCACCGATCTGGAAGCCGACAATAACAGTAACAATCTGAATGTTGAAACCGACTATCAGCGTTTCTTCAATAAGGAGCGCACGCACAGCCTCACGCTGAGTTATCAATATGCGTTGTCGGACAGCAAGAGTAACAGCCACTCCACCTACAGTCCCATAGATGGTTATCTGCCTGAAGGCCTCTCAGAGTATCGCTCGGCCGGCAAGCCGCGAAGCACGGAGCATACGGCACAACTGGATTATGTGTTGCCGTTCAGCGATAAGCATAAGATTAATGCAGGTGCAAAGTATATAGCCCGCTCCAACCATGCCTGCTCGGGATGGTATGATCTGGCAGACGGCACGAGCACCTATAACGAGACGAACAGTTCTGACTATAAGAACGACCAGAAAATCATGGCATATTATTCTGAGTATGTGGGCAACTTTGGTAAGTTCGGTGCCAAGACCGGATTGCGCTTTGAGCGTACTTGGGAGCACATCGCATATAAGTTAGGGCAGAAAGACGACTTCAGCCGCAACTATAACAACCTTGTGCCTTCGGCATCGTTTACTTATAATATTACGCAGGGCATGAACTTAGGCGTGAACTATGGTATGCGCATCGCGCGTCCGGGCATAGGCTACCTTAATCCTTACGTAGATAAGAGTCAGACCACACAGATTACTTATGGCAATCCGCAACTGAGTGTGGAGAAGTCGCACAACATTCAGTTGGTGTATAACATGTTTTCCACTAAGTTCTCTATGAACGTTACGCTCGGAGAGTATTTCTGCAACAATGGCATCTCACAATATTCGTTTTTAAAGGACGGCATACAGAACATCACATACGGCAACGTGATGCGCTCGCGATGGACGAATCTTAACACTTACCTTAACTGGGCACCCTCGACGAAGACACGCATCATGGCCAACCTGACAGGTGACTATGGCGACATGCGCAGCGATGTGGTAGAAGCAAGAAACCATGGTTGGCAGGCCTCTGGCTATGTGGGTTTGGACCAAGAGATGTGGTGGAAACTGAAGCTGAACCTCGGCGTGTGGGCCACAACACACCATTATGCTCCGCAAGGCATTGACCAGGGAGCCATGCAGTTTGGCTTTGCCACCCTTACCAAGAATTTCTGTAAGGACAGGCTCACGGTGGCCCTCTCTTATTCGGGGTCTCTCAGGGGCAGGCTTAAGATAAAAACGTATACGGAAGGCAAGGACTACATCACGCGGACGATGATGTCGGCTAACATTCAGTCTGTAGGCGTGTCGCTGACTTGGAAGTTCGGCAATGTGAACAAGCAGTTCAGACAAACCGGAAGCCGCATCAACAACGACTTCATGGAGAAGAGCCAAGGAAGCACCACATCTTCGCCAATGGGCGGAAATGGCGTAGAGCGGTGAGCGAAGCGTTATGCCAATAGGCTCATCGCTATGTTGTAGACCTCATCAAAACGGTTAATGATAAATTCAGCCTGAGCTTCTTGCAGGCTGCTGAGGCTGCCGTTGCCATAGGTTACGCCACAGGTGTGTGAGCCGGCTGTGCGTCCCATTGTTATGTCGAACGCCGTATCGCCCACCACGAGGGCATCTTGAGGCTTCGCGCCATATTCTTTTAGCGTGCTGAGCACCATATCTGGAGCGGGCTTGGCATGCTCTACATCACTCACGGTGACGATGTAGCCGATGTATTGGGCTATGCCCATCTCATTGAGAAACTGCATAAGCGACGGCCGTCTGCGGCTCGTGGCTATAGTGAGCGTGCATCCCGCCTCATGCAGACGGGCCAGCGTGGCCTCTACACCGGGAAAGATGTCCACGGCACCGGCCACATTTTTCTTGCTGAATATGCGCTCGTAGGTGTGCACACATTCATCGGCCGCCTCGCTGCTCATGTCATGCAGTTTGATGAAAGAGTCTTTCAGCGGCAGGCCTATGGTCTGCCGGCAAGCCTGGCGTGAGGGAACTTCGAGGCCCCGTTCGGCGAAAGTGGCCTGCAAGGTGCTCGTGATGAGTGGTTCGGTGTCGGCTATTGTGCCGTCGAAATCAAGTATAATCAGTTTCATAACGTTAATCATTAAGGAACGAGTTGTGGCACCATGACGCAGATGGTCTTGGCTTTTACATAGTCGTAACTCACGTACATATACCCCCCATATCGGTTAGAGGCACCCCATGAGTTTTTCATGATGAAGAACGGCTGCCCGTTTTGGTCGTGTGCCAGCCCGCATATCTCCATGCAATGGTCGTCGGTGGTGCGCCTATTCTCAAAGTCTTGCTGCCTTGTTTGCTGTGTGACGGGCATCTGCCCGGGCGTGAGTGTTGCCGTGCCCAGGTCGTATCTGAAGCCCGGTTCGGTGATGTCGCCCTCCCAGCACACGGGGTGCCCGCTCTTGATGGTGTTGGTGATGAGCGTGAGCAGGCTGTCGATGGGCACATTCATATAGCTGTCTTGAAAATTGTTGTCGGGTACCTCCAGTATGAACGGCGCGCCGAAAGGGTGATGGGTGAAGCTGGTGAAGCCTTCATACTCATCGTCACGGCACACGCTGTGGGCAAACTGCACGGGGGTGTAGGTGGCGCCATAGAGATATACGCCCTTAGCCATGGGCTGTATGTTATCGTCTAAGAGCTTGTCAGCCTGTGCGCTGAGCTGTTGAAGGCTACGGGCAGATGAGGCAAGCAGGGCGAGCTTGCGTGTTAGCGTACCGTAGTCGCATTGCGCATTGCCTTGAAAGGCATCATACTGATTGAGTCCGTAAGCCCCTATCAGGTGTATCAAGCCCGGTGCCATGCCCCGCATAGAGATGCTTGTGGGGCGCCGGGTGAGAAAGGCGCTCACCGTCTTGGCCTTCAGAAGCTGCCGTGCTACGAAGCTGGGCGAGAGGTTAACGGAGTCGCCCTGCATGATGTGCTGCGTCTCTATGGTGGCCAGCATGGCGTAGACCCAGCACAGCGGGCTCTTGCCCTGGTCTTTTACGGGCGTGGTCTTGAGCATCACGTCGGTGACAAACCGCTCTTTGCCGGGCTCGGTGCGCTTCTTGGCGCAGGAAGAGAGCATTGCCAGGATGATGATGAATATCGCTATTCTTTGCATGATGTTGCAAAGGTAATGAAAAAAGTGATAGCGTAGCGACTTATTAGCCAATCTTTTTGTAACTTTGCACGCGTTATGAATACGACAGAACAATATGAGGTGATGGCTCCGGTGGGCTCTATGGAGTCGCTCACGGCGGCTATTCAGGCCGGTGCCGACAGCGTTTATTTCGGCATTGGCAAGCTGAACATGCGGTCGCACTCAGCCAATCATTTCGACATATCCGACTTACGTGAGATTGCTTCCATTTGCGACAGCCACGGCATCAAGACCTATCTCACGGTGAACACCGTTATATATGACGATGATCTGCCCACGATGCGCGAGATAATAGACGCGGCCCATGATGCCGGCATAACAGCTATCATAGCCTCAGACGTTGCCGTGATGAGCTATTGCAGGCAGCGCGGTGTGGAAGTGCACCTCTCTACGCAGCTCAACATATCCAACATCGAAGCCCTGAAGTTCTACAGTCAGTTTGCTGATGTGAGCGTGCTGGCCCGCGAACTGAATATGGGTCAGGTGAAGAAACTGCATGAGGAGATCATCGAGCAGCATGTGTGCGGGCCGAAGGGTGAGCCGGTGCGCATAGAGATGTTCTGCCATGGTGCCCTCTGCATGGCCGTTTCGGGCAAGTGCTACCTGTCGCTTAACAACGCCGGTCGCTCGGCCAACCGTGGCGAGTGTATGCAGCTGTGCCGCAGAAGCTATATCGTTACTGATGCCGACACGGGCACGCAGCTGGAGATAGACAATAAATACATCATGAGTCCTAAGGACTTGAAGACCATACGCTTTATCGATAAGATGATGGATGCTGGCGTGAGGGTGTTCAAGATAGAGGGCAGGGCACGCGGCCCGGAATATGTCTACACCGTGGTGAAATGCTACAAGGAGGCCATCCAGAGTGTTTTGGACGGCACGTTCACCGAGGAAAAGAAAGACGCATGGGACGAACGGTTGGCCAAAGTGTTCAACCGCGGCTTTTGGGACGGCTATTATCAAGGTCAGACCATGGGCGAGTGGAACAAGCATTATGGTTCTGTGGCAACAGAAAAGAAGGTGCTTGTAGGCAAGGTGATGAAGTATTTCTCACGTCTGAACGTGGCAGAGGTGGCTGTAGAGGCGTCAGACTTCAGCCTGGGCGACAAGTTGCTGATAACCGGACCCACCACCGGCGTGATGTATCTCGACGCCACCGAGATAAGATATGACCTGAAGCCGGTGAACAAAGCCCTGCAGGGACAGCGCGTGTCTATTCCCGTTAAGGGCAAGGTGAGACCCTCAGACAAGCTCTTCAAGCTGGTTGAGGTGACAGAATGGAAAGAAGTTAAATAATTAAATGATATAGATAATGACCATCAACGAAGCACAAGACGAGGTTGTTGAGGAGTTTCAGGACTTCGACGACTGGATGGATAAATACCAGATGCTCATCGATTTGGGCAATGACTTGGATGAGTTGGACAGTAAATATAAGACTGACCAGAACCTGATAGACGGATGCCAGAGCCGTGTATGGCTGCAATGCGATTATAAGGATGGCAAGCTGGTGTTTACAGCAGACAGCGACGCACTGATAGTGAAGGGCATCATAGCCTTGCTCATACAGGTGCTGAGCGGGCATACCCCAAAGGAAATTCTTGATGCCGACCTCTACTTCATAGACAAGATAGGGCTCAGGGAGCATCTGTCGCCTACACGCTCCAACGGCTTGTTGGCTATGGTGAAGCAGATAAAGGCCTATGCCCTGGCGTATAGAACCAAAGAAGAAGCTGCCGAGAATGCGTAAGTTGCGCACCATAGAGATGCACCGTCTGAGCGTTGAGCAGTTTAAGGCAGCGCCCAAACTACCCCTCGTGGTGGTGCTCGACGACGTGAGAAGCCTGTATAACGTTGGTTCGGTGTTCCGCTCGTGCGATGCCTTCTGCGTGGAGCGCATCTGCCTGTGTGGCATTACGGCCTGTCCGCCACATGCTGAGATACATAAAACGGCACTGGGAGCTGAGGAGTCGGTGAGCTGGAAGTATTATGGCTCGGCCGAAGAGGCGGTGAGCGACCTGCAGGCTCAGGGCTACTACGTCTTTAGCATAGAGCAGGTGGAGGGTTCAACAAAACTGCAAGACATGGTGCTCGACCCCACCCGGCGCTATGCCGTGGTGTTGGGCAATGAGGTGAAGGGTGTTAGGCAAAGTGTGGTAGACATGAGCGACGGCTGCTTGGAGATACCGCAGTATGGCACAAAGCACTCGCTCAACGTATCGGTTACGGCGGG
>DLDC01000096.1:6599-19178 GCA_002480935.1 Prevotella sp. UBA7782
TGCCCGTGCCCTGCGCATCAAGCCTAACGTCTAGACCGCTTGCCCTTTTTGGTAAGCGGCTCGCTTATATATAATAAGGTAAAAAAGAATATGATGCCCGTTCCTACGCCTGTTATCACTCCCAATAGATAGTGGGCTTGAATGTAGACGGAGCCTGCGCACAGCAGTAAGAAGAACGGCAGCAGAATGAGAAAGAGCCTGATGTTGCGGGCGTGAAGGGCCAGCAGCAGGATAATGATGCCCATGCCGGCTTGCGAAGCAGGGAAAGATGCCGCAGGTCGGCCGCTTATCCGGCGGGCACTCTCTATGATGTGGTAGAACAATCCGTCGGTATACCCCGGACCGGGCAGGCTCTTGTAGTGATAATTAAAGTAGTCGTGAAGGTTCGGAAAGTGGCCTGCCACGATGTTCTTCAGTCCCACTGCCTCATAATAATAGGTGGGTCCTGCCGTGGGAATGAAAATGAAAAGCACGAAATAAGCAAAGAATGCCCCCATGAGGATGAGCATGGCGCGCTCGAACTCGTTATATCTCCAGCCAAAATAATATAGGACGACAAGAACCAGAACGGGAAAGAACGACGCGTAACCCAGATACATCAATTCGCTGGGCACGCTGCCTGTCAGTGTGTGGCTGAGCGTCAGAGCCGGTTGACAGTCGAAGAACGACTGCTCAGAAGATGCTATGAGCCAGTCTAGCTTAGGAAAGGCACGGTTCAGCTCGTATATGTCGGCATACCACCAGGGCAGCAGCGACAGCTGGGCGGCTGCTCTTGTAAAGCGTGTCAGACGGCAGGGAGCCAGGCGGTATACAAGCCATAGCGCGGCCATGACAGCCACAATGCGCAGGCGGCCGAACACAACGGCTTCGGGGTGAGCCAGCTTGGTGTACGTGAACATGGCCAGCAGCAGCGTGAAAGCAATGTAGCCCACGGCAGCCCACTCGTAGGTGAAGAGCCCTTTTGGGGGCTTTTGCTCTATCTTAAACAAATCTTTTAAAAACGAATGACGCATGGATTGACGCAAGTAAAAATGAGTTCAGAGGATATTCTTATTATCGTTATTTATTCATAAAATCCCCCGAAACGTTTGCAAAGGTACAAATTATTTTGTTACTTTGCGTGTAAATCAAATATACATTTACTATGGGAAAGGGTAAGAAAGGTGGCAAGCGTCTCACAAAGAAGCAGCTTGCCGACATGCTGGAAGGCTTTTTCCAGACCCAGCCAGGAAAGACATTCAGCTATAAACAGATATTCAAGGCGCTGAAACTCACCACGCATCCGCTCAAGATGCTGGCTATCGACATCATGGAAGAGATGGCGTGGGACGATTTTCTGAGCAAAGTGGGCGATAATGCCTATGCGCTGAACACCAAGGGGCAGGTGCAGGAAGGCATCTTCATACGTAAGGCCAACGGCAAGAATACCTTTCAGCCTGACGATGGAGGCACGCCCGTCTTTGTGTCAGAGCGCAACTCCATGTCAGCCCTTAACGGCGACCGTGTGAAAGTGCAGTTCATGGCACGCAGACAGAAGCATATCAAGGAGGCTATGGTCATAGAAATCCTGTCAAGAGCCAAGGACACCTTCGTGGGTAGGCTGCGTGTGGAGCGCGATATAGCCTTTCTCGTTACGCAGGAAAATCTTTTCGTGCATGACATCATCATACCTAAGAAGAAGCTGAAGGGCGGCAAGACCGACGATATGGCTGTGGTGAAGATTACCCAATGGCCCGACGCCGACCATAAGAATCTGGTGGGCGAAGTGGTGGATGTGCTGGGCAAGGCCGGCGACAACGATGTTGAGATGAACTCTATTCTGGCGCAATACGGTCTGCCATACGTCTATCCCAAGCGTGTGGAGGAGGCTGCCGAGAAGATTACGGGTGAGATTACGCCGGAAGACCTTGCTGAGCGCGAGGACTTCAGAGACACATGGACGTGCACCATAGACCCTCACGATGCCAAAGACTTTGATGACGCGCTTAGCTTTAAGAAACTCTCTGACGGCCTTTATGAGGTGGGTGTGCACATAGCCGATGTGAGCCATTATGTGAAAGAGGGCGACATCATAGACCGAGAGGCGCAAAAACGTGCCACATCTGTATATCTTGTAGACCGCACCATACCGATGTTGCCGGAGCGCCTGTGCAACTTTGTGTGTTCTTTGCGACCCAATGAGGAGAAACTATGCTATAGCGTGATATTCAATTTGGATGATGAAGCCAACGTGAAGAGCTACCGCATCGTGCACACCGTCATCAAGTCGAACCGCAGATTTGCCTATGAAGAGGCACAGAAACTGCTGGAGGACAATGGTGTAGTAGATGGAACGGGCACCCCTGCGCCCCCTGCTCCGCCGTCGGGCTATGTGGGTGAGTATGCCAATGAGATTATCTCGCTTGACCGACTGGCCAAGAAGTTGCGGGCCAAACGCTTCAAGAACGGGTCGGTGAAGTTTGATTCAGAAGAGCTGCACTTTGACGTAGACGACAAAGGAAAGCCTATACGCTGCTACTTCAAGCGCTCTAAGGATGCCAATAAGCTTGTAGAAGAGTTTATGCTGCTGGCCAACAAAACCGTAGCCGAGAGCGTGGGCAAGGTGAAGAAGGGCGCAAAAGCCAAAACGCTGCCTTATCGTATACACGACAACCCCGACCCGCAGAAGCTTGAAAACCTGCGGCTCTTCTCTGCCAAGTTTGGTTATAAGCTCAAATCTTCAAGCACCAAAGGCGCAACGGCAAGAGCCTTGAACACGCTGATGGACGAGGTGACAGGCAAGAAAGAAGAAAAACTCATACAGACAGTAGCTCTGCGTGCCATGATGAAGGCCAAATATTCTGTTCATAACATTGGCCACTTTGGGCTTGCGTTTGATTATTATACCCATTTTACGAGCCCCATTCGCCGCTATCCCGATACGATGGTGCACCGTTTACTGACCCGCTATCAGGCCGGAGGCCGCTCTGCCAATAAGGATAAGTATGAGGAGCTGTGCGAGCATTGCTCTGATATGGAGCAGATAGCGCAGAATGCCGAGCGCGACTCCATAAAATATAAGATGGTGGAGTTTATGGGCGACCATGTAGGAGAAACCTATGACGCGCACATCAGTGGCATTCAGAGCTATGGCATCTATTGTGAGATAGACTCCAATCACTGCGAGGGAATGGTTCCGATGCGTGACTTGGACGATGATTATTATGACTTTGACGAGAAGAACTATTGCCTTGTGGGTCGCAGGCACCATCACATCTATCAGTTGGGCGACCCTATCCGCATCAAGGTAGCCCACGCCAACCTTGAGCGTAAACAGCTAGACTTCACCCTGGTTGATGCCGATGGCAATGTCAAGAAGACTAGCGCGGCGCAACAAAGTCATCCCAAAGCGGTGAAAAGTGGGCGGGGCAGCCGGCGCAGGCGTAAGTAAAGGTATAGGCATAATATGCGCAGAAAGATATTCTTCAGTCATAAGGAAGAACTATGGAACAGCTGGAGCCACGCCGGAGGCATTGTTCTTGGCGTGGTTTTTGGCATCATCTTCCTGGTGTGGTGCTTCCGCATGCGCAACGGGTGGGCTACGCTGGGCGTGTCACTCTATCTGTGCGGCATGCTCTTCAGCTATATTGCCAGCACCGTTTATCATGCCCTGAGTGCCCGCTCCGTATGGAAGGAGCGGCTTCGCAAATGGGACCATGCGGCCATTTACTGGCATATAGCAGGCTCCTATTCGCCCATTACGCTCATCGCCTTGCGTCAGCAAGGTGCGTGGGGGTGGGGGCTCTTTGGCTTTGTGTGGGCATGTGCCATAGCGGGAACGGTGTCGTCGTTCCATAAACTCAAGTCACACAGCAACCTAGAGACGCTGGCTTTCGTGGGAATGGGGCTCAGCGTGCTTGCCGCTTTCAAGCCTCTGATAGCCTGTGTGCCCCCAGCCGCCATCGCATGGATAATAGCTGAGGGCGTGATGTACATCACCGGAGCCGTGTTTTATTCCATCCGTCACCACAAATACATGCACACGGTGTTCCATTTCTTTGTGCTTGCCGGCTCCGTGTGCCATATCATAGCCATCTGGAGCATCTTGCTGAAGTATCTGTGAACATCATTTCGTGAGCTTGTCAAAGAGCTCCTCCATACCGGCACTGGCACCCTTCTTAATGTGCTGCACGTTTTTATATTGGCCCGTCATCACTTCTTCCGGATCGATAAGATAGATGGGTGTGCCCGGCTTTACATAATGTATCAGTCCCGCAGCAGGATAGACGTTGAGCGAAGTGCCGATGATAACGAATATGTCGGCCTCCATCACCTCGGCGGCAGCCGGCTCTATCATGGGCACACTCTCTCCGAAGAACACGATGAAAGGCCTTAACAACGACCCGTCGGCAGCCTTCGTGCCCGGCTTCACGTCACTGTGGGCTTCGTCTAGCTGCTCAATGTAGCTGGGGTTGTAAGGGTCACGGCTTGAGCACACCTTGGTCAGGTCGCCGTGAAGGTGTATGACGTGCGTGCTTCCCGCTTTCTCATGCAGGTTGTCTACGTTCTGTGTAATCACTGTAACCCGATATTTTTCTTCCAGCTTGTGTATCAGTTCATGTCCCTTGTTAGGCTTGGCAGCCCACAGCTTCTTGCGAAGCATGTTGTAAAAGTTGGTTACAAGCACGGGGTCAGCCTCCCATCCCTCGTGTGAGGCCACTTGCTCCACGGGATAGTTCTCCCACAATCCGTCGTTGCCCCTGAAGGTTTTAAATCCACTTTCCACCGACATTCCGGCGCCGGTAAGAAACACTAACTTTTCTTTTTCCATGACTAACTGTTTTAGAAACTTAGCTTTAACTTTCCACAAAAATAGCTTTTTTTATTGAAACATATACACTTTGTGCGGGAAAAATATTATCTTTGCACCTAATTTAAATATATACAAATAATTAGAAGAAAGCAATGAATAAGGAAAGTTACGCATTGGGAATGACGATAGGCTATCAGCTGAAAGACTTGGGAGCCGAGGATATTTACTTAGATGACTTCAAGCAGGCCATAGCCGATGTCTTTGCAGATGCGCAACCGCAGGTTGCTCCTCGTGAGGCGCAGGCTCTTGTGCAGAGCTACTTGCAGCAGAAGAGCGAGGAAAAGAGCAAGGCACTGCGTGCAGAAGGCGAGTCCTTCCTGGCTGCCAATGCCAAGCGCCCCGATGTTGTGGTGCTTCCCAGCGGCTTGCAGTATCAGGTTCTCAAGGCTGGCAACGGCAAGAAGCCCAAGGCAACCGATAAGGTGCGTTGCCATTACGAGGGCACTTTAATCAACGGAAAGGTGTTCGACAGCTCGTATAAGCGCGGCGAGCCCGCTGTGTTCGGCCTAAACCAGGTCATAGCTGGCTGGACCGAGGGTGTGCAGCTCATGCAGGAAGGTGCCAAGTATCGCTTTTTCATACCTTATAACCTGGCTTATGGTGAGCGTGGAGCAGGGCAGAGCATTCCTCCTTATGCCGCATTGGTGTTCGACGTTGAGCTACTTGAAGTTCTTTAACAGGCAAAAACAAACAATTATTATCAATAAGAAAATGAAAAAACTAACGGTAGTAGCCATGTTGGCTATCGCAGCCGCCACCTTCACTGCGTGCGGCAACTCATCTCCAAAAGCTGAGATGAAGAACGACATCGATTCTCTTAGTTATGCCATAGGCTTGGAGCAGAGCCAGGGCGTGCGCCAGTATCTTGAGCAGATGAATATCGATACGGCTTACATCGATGAGTTTGTGAAGGGTCTTAACGCTGGCGCTTTGTCACAAGACGATAAGCGCAAGGCTGCTTATAACGCCGGTGTGGCTATTGGTATGCAGACGGCCATGATGACAAAAGGCATCAACCGCCAGCTGTTTGGGGAAGATTCAACCAAGACTATATCTCTTAGGAACTTCCTCGCAGGCTTTGCTGCCGGTGCAACAGGCAAGAACCAGAAGATGGATCTTATGCAAGCCCGCACCATAGAGCAGATAAAGGCTCAAGCTATCCAGTCGCAGGCTGCCGAGAAAAAGTATGGCAAGAACAAGAAAGTGAACGAGCAGTTCATGGCTGCCAACGCCAAGAAGCCCGGCGTGCAGAAACTTGCCAACGGCGTGCAGTATAAGGTTGTAAAGGCCGGCAAGGGTGTTGTGCCTACCAAGAACGATGTGGTGAGTGTGAACTACACTGGTAGAACCATCGACGGTAAGGTGTTCGACACTACTCAGGGCAAGCAACCTGCTCAGATGCCTGTAGGCCAAGTGATACCCGGATTTACCGAAGCGCTCACCCACATGCCCGTTGGCTCAACGTGGGAGGTATACATCCCGGCAAGCCAGGCTTATGGTGCCAACAGCCCAAGTGCTGACATCAAGCCTTTCTCTGCCCTTATCTTCACTGTAGAACTGCTTTCTGTAGAGAAGAATCCGAGCGCCGGCGCTCAGCCTGCAGCCCAGGTCGGCGCAAATAAAGGCAAATAACATATTGACAAACAAATGATTTATAGGAGTTATCCACATGTGCGGATAACTCCTTAATATATTAAAGCATTTGACAAAAAAATGAAGAAACAAGCACTTTTACTGGCAGCTCTGCTGGTCATGGGCGGCGTCCTGGCCCCTCTGTCTGCCAAGGACAAAAAAGAAAAAAAGCCACAGCCTGTGGCTGAGAAACCCACATTAGAGCTGAAAAGCCATGCCGACACGCTGAGCTATGTGGCTGGTATGTCGCTCACCAATGGCCTTCTACCTTACCTCAAGCAGCAATTCGGCGTCTCTGAGGCCGATATGCCTAACTTCATCAAAGGTTATACAGAGGCTGTAAGCCACTTAAAGGATGCCGGACGCAAGGCTTATGTTGCCGGAATGCAGATAGCACAGATGGTAAACGACCGTATGTTGCCCAGTCTGAAGGCCGATTTTGCCCCGGTAGACTCCATATCCGACAGTCTGGTTTATGCCGGTTTCGAGGCTTCCTTGCGCAACGATACCACCAAATACACCTCGGCAAAGGCCATGTCAGCCTTTCAGGAATATCGTGCGGGTGTAGAGAAGAAGAAAAATGATGCCGTGAAGGCCGAAGGCGAGAAGTTCTTGGCCGAGAATGCCAAGAAGCCGGGAGTGGTGACACTGCCCGATGGCCTGCAATACAAG
The DNA here is from genome assembly GCA_002480935.1 of Prevotella sp. UBA7782. The sequence continues at coordinate 13,756 of DLDC01000096.1, forward strand.
ATTATCACCAAGGGCACGGGAGCCATACCTAAGGCCACAGACAAGGTAGAAGTGGTTTATGAGGGCAAGCGCCTGGATGGCGTGGTGTTTGATGCCACGAGCCGTCATGGCCGCAAGTCGGATGTGTTTGAGGCCGGACGTCTCATCAAGGGATGGACAGAGGCGCTCACCATGATGCCGGTTGGCTCTAAGTGGGAGCTGTATATACCTTACGACCTGGCTTATGGCACAAATGGCGCAGGGCGTGACATCCGCCCGTATGAAACGCTTGTGTTCACCCTCGAGCTGGTGAAGATTGATAATGAAGCACCCCAATCAACAGGCGCACCAACCAAGTCGGCAGCCAAGCCCGTTGTTCCGACAGCCAAGAAGCGCGTTGCTCCGGCTGCCAAAACGCCGGCTAAGAAGCGTAAATAATTACTCTATATTGACAAAATGCGCCCTTGTGGCGCATTTTTTGTTTCTTTTTGTTGCTTGTATCATTTATTTTATCTACTTTTGCTTTCAAATTGTAAAGCATAAATATTTAGATTACAACTTTAATCTATTCGTTTGATGGATAAAATAGACAAACTAGACAAGAAGATACTGGGCATACTGTCGCAGAATGCCCGTATTCCCTTTAAGGATGTAGCAGCAGAGTGTGGCGTGTCAAGGGCAGCCATACACCAGCGTGTGCAGCATTTAATAGAGAATGGAGTGATAACCGGCAGCGGATTCGACGTTAATCCTAAGAGCCTGGGCTATAGTACGTGCACCTATATAGGCATGAATCTGGAGCGCGGAAGCATGTACAAGAAGGTTGTAGAGCAGCTTTACACCATTCCGGAGATTGTGGAGTGCCACTTCACCACAGGCCCTTACACCATGCTTATCAAGCTTTATGCCAAGGACAACGAGCAACTCATGGACTTGCTCAACAACCAAATGCAAACCATTCCCGGTGTGGTGAGCACCGAAACGCTCATCTCTCTTGAGCAGAGCATCAAGCGCGAGATACCCGTAAAGACTGAAGACTGACGATGGAATACACGCTTAGCTCGCACCTCACAAGTGCTTATAACAAGTATCCGGAGTCTGAACACCGCCCTGTGATAGGGCTTACAACAAATTATACCGACGGAGATGCTACGCTGCGCGATAAATATTACGAGCAGATAGTGGCAGCCGGAGGCACGCCCGTGCTCATTCCGCCCATTGCAGACACCGATGTCATCGTGAACACACTGGAACATCTCGACGGACTGTTGCTCACCGGAGGGGCTGACTACAACCCTCTGTGGTGCGGCGAAGAGCCTTCTGAGAAGCTGCATGGCATCAACGCCCACCGCGACCTGCCTGAGATGCTGGTCACGCAACTGGCCTTCAACAGGCAGATACCTATGCTGGGCATTTGCCGGGGCATACAAACGCTGGCCATGACGTTGGGCGGACGGGTGAGCCAGGACATAGCTGAAGAGCGCAAGCGCGGGCAAATCAGGCTGCAGGAAGCGGCAGCTCAGCGCAAAGGCAGCAAGGTACAGGTGGCTCAGACACTGCTCCCGCTCATCAAGCATTCGCAAGATGCCGACCGCACCGAGCCCACCCACAGCGTGCGCTTGCAGCCAGACAGCATTCTGTATGCGCTTTATCACACAGAAAAAATCTTCGTAAACTCCTTCCATCATCAAGCCGTGGCCGACCCAGGCTCACGCTTCAGAGTGACGGCACAGTCGCCCGACGGTGTCGTAGAGGCCATAGAGAGCCGTGAGTTCAAGCCCATCATGGGCGTGCAATGGCATCCGGAGTGGCTCGGAACAGACGGTCTGCCCATTTTTAAGTGGCTCGTCAACCAGGCCAACAACTTCTATATAGCCAAGAAACTGCATCACCGCGTGCTCACCCTCGACACTCATTGCGACACGCCCATGTTCTTTCCACAGGGCATACACTTCGACCATCGTGACGACCGAATACTCGTAGACTTGCATAAGATGACCGATGGCCGGCAGGATGCCGTGACCATGGCCGCCTATCTGCCCCAACCCAAGATAGGCGAGACATTCTCTTCGAAGGTGAACGTGGCCTATGCGCGGCGCGTAAGCGGCAATGTGCCTGACCCAATAACGCCCGCTTCTTATGCCGACTTGATATTCGACACCATAGAAGGCATCGTACGGAAGAACTCCAGATATATCAGCATAGCCCGGACACCCGCCGATCTGTATGAAGACAAGCGCAAAGGGCGCAAGAGCATCATGTTTGCCATAGAGAACGGACTGGCTCTTGAGCACAACATTGCCAACGTGAAGCACTTCGCGCAGCGCGGTGTGGTGTACATAACGCTTTGCCATAACGGCGATAACGACATCTGCGACTCGGCGCGCGGCTGCGATACGCACCACGGCGTGAGCGAGTTTGGCGAGAAGGTGATACGTGAGATGAACCGTCAGGGCATCATGGTAGACCTCAGCCATGGCGGTGAGAAGTCGTTTTATGACGCACTCGACATCAGCACCATGCCCATCGTGTGCAGCCACAGCAACTGCAAGGCACTCTGTGACGTGCCCCGCAACCTGACCGACGACCAGCTGCGCGCCCTTGCCAAGAAGGATGGGGTGGCACATACCACGCTCTATCATGGTTTTCTGAAGGCAGATGGCGAAGCTACAGTGCTCGATGCGCTGGCTCATTTGGAGCATGCCATAGCCATTATGGGCATAGACCATGTGGGTCTGGGCACCGACTTCGACGGTGACGGAGGCATCTGCGGACTGGCCGACTCGTCAGAAATGATAAACTTCACGCTGCATCTGCTGCGGCGAAAGTATTCTGAGCGCGACATAGAAAAGATATGGGGAGGCAACTGGCTGCGTGTCATGACGCAGGTGCAGTCGGTAAGACGGTAGACCCAAGTCTGTTTCTCGGCGCACGGAAACAACTTTTCAGACAATAAAAGAAAGAATTGTATATGAAGAAACAAGTATTTTTCATCATGCTCGCCTTGGCATTTACCATCACGGGAGCATCGTGCAAAGGCTTCAAGAAGAGCCAGTCCGATGCCGACACTGTGGCTGTAAATCCGGTAGGACCGAAGTTCAATGCCGACTCTGCCTTGGCTTTTACCGACGCGCAGTGCCAGTTCGGACCACGCGTCATGAACTCTGATGCGCATGACAAGTGCATGGAATGGATTGTAAGTAAGTTTAAGCAATATGGATGTAAGGTCACTACGCAAAAGGCCGACCTGAAAGGTTGGGACGGGAAGACTCTGCATGCCACCAACATCATGGCCAGCTACAACCCTGGGGCCACCACGCGCATACTGCTGTGTGCCCATTGGGACAGCCGTCCTTGGGCCGACAACGACCCCGACTCTACCAAGCATAAGGAGCCGGTCATGGCTGCCAACGACGCGGCAAGCGGCGTTGCCGTCATGCTGGAGGTGGCCCGGCAGCTGCAAGCCGATAAGAAGCTGAAGCTGGGAGTAGACTTTGTGTGCTTTGATGCCGAAGACTATGGCTTCCCGCAGTGGGCCGACGGCGTAGACCCCGGCGACACTTGGGCGCTTGGCGCACAATATTTTGCTGCCAATCTGCCCAAAGGCTATGAGGCACGCTACGGCATCTTGCTCGACATGGTGGGCGGCGAAGGCGCCTCTTTTTATAAAGAAGGTATGTCTAAGCAGTATGCCAACGCCATCGTAAACAAGGTTTGGGCCGCCGCAAAGACCGCAGGCTATGGCAGCTACTTCCCCGATGGCGACGGCGGAGCGGTTACCGACGACCACATACCCCTTAACCAGAAGGCCGGCATACCCACCATCGACATCATACCTTATTATCCTGACTGCACAGCCAGCAGCTTCGGACCGACGTGGCACACTGTGAGCGACACCATGGAGCACATAGACAAGAACACGTTGCTGGCCGTTGGACAAACCGTGTTGCAGGTGCTGTATACAGAAAAGTAGTTGGGTCGTCAGACCATCAACATAGATGAGAGCAAGGACTTCTTTGCTCTCATTTTGCGTCTTGGGGCATGAGACCTTAGCCCCACAAGGCCTGCGTAAGACGGATGAGATGAATAAAGACGATGATTAACTGCTGTTTGCCCGCCCCTTGCAAGTCTTTGGCCGGGCCGGAATGCCCTTCTTGCCTCGCAAAATGCATGTTATAGTTGGCCGATAATGCCTATATGGAGCAGCAAAAAGGCCCTTTTCGCATCACGAAAAGGGCCTTTTTTCTATTTGCTTGATACACAATGTTTTGCACAAAGCATCGCATCTATAGCCTGATAACTTGTTCCGGCTGCTAAAGATACACTTTCTTATGTAATGATTACAATATCTTTGACCTATAGAGCCTGCCTGTTCTACTTATATTTTGTCGCCGTAGCACAAGTCGCCTGCGTCACCGAAGCCCGGCACAATATACTTGTGCTCATTCATTCCGGGGTCTATGGCAGCGCACCAAATGGTGGTCTTGTCATCAGGGAAGGTGGCTTTCACGTGGTCGATGCCCTCAGGTGTGGCGATGATGCAGCACACGTCGATGTGCGTTGGCTTGCCTTTAGTGATGAAAGCCTTATAGCCCAGTTCCATGCTTCCGCCCGTAGCGAGCATCGGGTCGGCTATGATGAGGTGCTTCTTCTCTATGCTTGGCGTGGCAAGATATTCCACGTGTATGCCCACCTCGTGTCTTTCGGCATCCTTATATTCGCGATAGGCCGACACAAAGGCGTTGCCGGCGTGGTCGAAAACGTTGAGAAAGCCGTTGTGGAAGGGCAGTCCGGCGCGGAAGATAGTGGCCAGAACAATCTTGTCGGTGGGCAGGTTCACCTTGGCAATGCCCAGGGGTGTGGCCACCTCACGTTCTTCATAGTGCAGCGTCTTTGACACTTCGTAGGCCTCAAATTCGCCTATTCGCTGAATATTGTTACGGAAAAGGAGGCGGTTTTTTTGATAATCCACATCGCGAATCTCAGCCAGATACTGGCTTATAATGGAGTTTGTCTCACTTAGATTAATGATTTTCATTATACTTACATTTAAGATTATTGCCTGCAAAAGTACAAAAAAATCTGATAATGTACGCTCTGTTGCCTGCCAAAACCGCTAAAAAGTTGGAGCCCACTTCCCCGTTAGGCTTGGTCGCCGGCCCCTCCGCGTTCGGCCCCTCCTATGCTTTGACAATGCGCAAGAAGTTATTTGAGGCACCGCTTTTTTGCAAAGTGCAAGTGTCAAAAGTTGCTGTCAGCATTTTGTTTTACACCTTTTAACTCAAAATGTGTTTTTTCACACGCTTTTTCAGTGTGCAATTTTTGGCGATATATCATAAAATACGTACCTTTGCCGTGCTTTAAAGAGATTGTAAAAATCAATTTTCCAACTAAATACATAAACTAATGGCAAAGTTTGACAAATCAGTTTTAGCAAGCTACGG
>DLDC01000021.1:0-4672 GCA_002480935.1 Prevotella sp. UBA7782
ATTTTTGCAAACGAAAAGAGTTGTTTGACAGCAAACGTATGCATATTGCAGAAATTGAAACTGTTGCCAAATCATTACCTCTATTGAGGTAAAACACTCATAAATCGCTCATTTTAAGCTATTCTGCAGATTGTTGCGTATTTTTTTCTAAAAATCAATTTAGGCGCTCTTCTTACGCAACGAATGGGTGCAGTGGGGGCGTACATAGCTTCTTCGCCCACCTTCTACTTATCCAACCGGGGCATAAGCATCTACACCTTATATTATAATAGTATGCGCGGCGTGTGCACACGCTGCACGGCCAGAAAGGACATAAACCGTGAGGGAAAGGAATGCTATCATCACAGCCATGACAATTATTGCCGGTCTGAGATTGGGAATGGTGGTTGGAGTGTAGCAACAAAAAAATGCTGTAAATCCTATTCCACCCATCCCACCCATAGGGTATGTCATTATGTATCAGACAAGTATGCTACTTGGATACATCAAAAACATCTCACCCACATCCCACCCACATCTCACCCTAATATGTTTAGATGAAGGTCAGGAGGTATGGACTTGAAGTGTGGATATATAATTGCAGGTCAATAGGTTATGATGAATGAAAGAAGGAAAAGGCCTACATACGATGCCCTATAGGCGCTTTCACGCATCAACAGGGTTCTATTGCATAGCGAAAAGGGGCATATCAACTCAGGGTTTGGCGAATCTGCCCATCATCATGGGGCATTCAGATCCACCCTACCCTATTCACAAGTTGTGCGCTCCCATCTCATCCTGACGGGTGCGCACTCGGAAAGCATCACTCACAGTGATGGTTCATGATGCCCATACGCTCTAGTTCAGCCCTCAACGAAGGTACATCCTTAAACACTATCCCCTCCATACCTACCTTCTTGGCACCTTCTATGTTTGCGGGCTTGTCGTCTAGAAAGAGGCAGTCGGCCGGTTTTACATCAAACTTTTTGCAAAACGACTCGTATATATCGGCATGCGGCTTGAGCTGATGCACATCTTTCGAGATGAGCCATCCTTCCAAGAGTTCAAAGATAGAGAATTTAGCCATCACGTCATCCACCTTCTCCGACCAGTTGCTCAGTCCCAGCAATCTGTAGCCCAGTGCTTTCAGTTCCAGCATCAACTCTCTCATGCCCTCTGTCTCGCCCGTTATCAACTCAACAAAGTGACTGTCAAAGTATTCTAGCACGTCCTTATATTGTGGGTAGCGTTGCTCCTGCCTATCAATGTAGTAGCGAAAAGAGTGGTCGGCCTTGTCCATCTCGTCACTCACCTCCTGAGTTAGAGCCTGGGTAAGCATCTTCTTAACCTGGTCTTCGCTTTTCATCACTCGCATGAAGAAAGTCATATAATCATATTGAACCAACACTCCTCCAAAATCGATAACAATATTCTTTATCATAACATTCCTGAAATTTGCGTTGCAAACTTACACAAAAATTCGTCGTTAACAATCAAAAGGACCGTTAATATTATGTAATGGCAAAAGTGCACAGGCCTTTTTTGCACAGGAAAACGGGCCAGAAGGAAGGCATCAGAATGCTCTGTCATTGCCACGACATATTTTTTCAATCCCTCACATAATCATCCCAAAGATAATACACCAATACCAGCTTAAGGTTAGACGGGCAGAGAAAAAAAACACAAACAAATGCTTTGATTTAGTATAATAATAGACTATCTTTGCAAAAAACATAGCAAGAGCCTACTATCTTGTTAACAACAAAGGCCCTGCACGAGCTTCGGCACACGGCAGTACGGTCACTCATTCTTAACCCAACGACAAATGAGAAACAACAAACTGGTAGAAAAGAAGTATCTGTTTACATTCATTAGCATCACCTCACTCTTCGCCTTATGGGGCTTTGCCAATGACATCACAAATCCCATGGTAGCTGCCTTTCAGACCGTTATGGAGATTTCGGCGGCCAAGGCATCACTGGTTCAGTTCGCCTTCTACGGCGGTTATGCCACAATGGCCATCCCCGCGGCGCTGTTCATACGCAAGTTCAATTATAAGAGTGGCATCCTGCTGGGCCTGTCGCTCTATGCCATCGGGGCGTTTCTTTTCATTCCGGCGGCTGCCTATGAGCAGTTTTCCTTCTTCTGCCTGTCACTTTACATTCTCACCTTTGGCCTGGCCTTTCTCGAAACCACGGCAAATCCCTTCATACTCTCACTGGGCGACCGCAGCACAGCCACCCGAAGACTCAACCTGGCGCAGGCTTTCAACCCCGTAGGGTCACTGTGCGGCATGTCTATAGCCTCGTTCGTCATCCTTCCACAACTGCTTTCCGACCGGCGGGATGCGGCAGGCAACATCATCTTCGGCACCCTTCCGGCTGCCGAGAAAGCCGCTATACGCCTTCACGACTTGGCCGTTATACGCAATCCTTACGTGGCCATAGGCTGCGTGGTGCTGCTCGTGCTCATCGTGATAGCCTTGATCAAGGTACCCCAAACGCGCATTCAGACCGACAAGAGCAACAGCATCGGCGTGTCGCTCAAGCACCTTTGGCACAACTCCATATATCGTGAGGGCGTGCTGACGCAGATGTTCTACGTGGCAGCACAAATCATGGTGTGGACGTTCATCATCCAGTATGCCGATAATCTGGGCATCGACAAGGCCACGGCACAAACATATAACATCCTGGCCATGTGCCTTTTCCTGTCCGGAAGGTTTATTGCCACGTTCCTCATGCGCTATGCCCGAGCCGGCGTGTTGCTTGCCACCTTTGCCGTAGGGGCAGCTGTGTGCACGCTTGGCGCCGTATGCATAGTCGGCATGGCCGGTCTCTATTGCCTGATAGGCATCAGCGCGTTTATGTCGCTCATGTTTCCAACCATTTACGGCCTGGCTCTCAACGATGTAGATGCGCACGATGCCAGCCTGGGCGCAGCCTTCCTGGTCGAAGCCATTGTGGGTGGTGCCATCTTGCCGCCACTTCAAGGCATGGTGATAGACCTGCAATCCATCATGGGGCATCCCGCTGTTAATGTGTCTTATCTCTTGCCTTTCTTCTGCTTCGTGGTCATCTTTGCCTATGCCATGCGCACCTTGGCAAAGTCAAAGAGCCGCTAAGTCTCAGCCTAAAGCCATGCTTGCCCAGACTATAGGTTCTTCCGACAGATGCCGTCAGTTATCCGTAGCCTCGTTAACGAGATAGGCTATGCCCATATATGGAATGCCCGAATGTGCCTGCAAGCCTATCTCGCATGTACGACTGTTGCTATAGCCACGCTCAGCATGTCCTTTTTCTATCTCCTTACGCAACTTGCGCAGTCCGTAACTGTTCATCTCCGGATGCAGAAAACCGCGGTCGCCGGCGAAGCCACAGCAGCCCACGCCCTCCGGAACAACCACTCTGTCAGCACACAGACCGACCAGCTTCACCAGGTCGGCGCCCAGTTGCATCTCACGCATAGAGCATGTGATGTGCACGGCTACCGTGCGGTGCAGCTTATGGAAGTGCAGCCTGGTCTGCAAGAACTTCAATATAAACTCTACGGGCTCATACAGCTTCAGCTTGGGCATGAGCTTTCTCATGCGATGCAGACAGGGGCTCTGGTCGCACACAATGGGGTATCGGCCTCCGTCACTGGCCTTCCAGAGGGCCTGCTCCAGCTCTGCCGTCTTGCGATCAGCTATATCCATCATGCCCTTGCTCTCCCAAATCTGTCCGCAGCACAGGTCTTTCATCTTGTCGGGGAATATCACTTCATAGCCACCTTTATGGAAAAGCAGGCACATCTCGTCTACTAAGCTATGCTTGACGGGTGCGCCTTTGGCCAAGCCCATGGTCTGATTAAGGCAACTGGGGAAATAAACCACCTTGTCGGTGAGCGTCTTGGGCCCTGCATCCTGCTCTTCCTTGGCAATGCGCTTGGCCGAGTAAAGATAGGGCTTGGGCATAGACGGCATCCAGAGAGGCACGCCCAACTTGTGCAAGCCATTGCAAAGGCCCGACATCACCGTGGTGCCCAACACGCTATGAGCCAGATGAGCAGCCCCGAGCAAGGTGCGCGCGCCAGCCTTGCAAAGTGCCAGATGGCGTGCGGCCACGTCGCCCACCTTATATAATATAGGCGAGCGGTCCATCAGCAACTGACGCTGCAGATGGGTGATGTCGGCCGTGTTGATGTGCATGGGGCATGATGTGGCGCACAGCCCGTCGGCAGCACACGTCTTATTGCCATAATATCTGTATTCCTTTTCCAATATCTTGGCACGCTTCTTTTCTTGTGGCGAGGCTCCCTCACGGCTGAGTTGCATAATCTCGCGCTGTGTGGCGATGCGCGTTCTGGATGATAGCGTGAAGCCACACGTGAGACAGTTGATTTCACAGAAGCCACATTCCATGCACTTGTTGGCATGCTCAACGCCGTCTATCATCTCTTGCATAGACGTTTTTTCGGCCCCTTTCTCCACCAGATAACGCGACGGTTCGGGCAGACTGGCCATGTCATAGTTCAGCACGGGCAAGTGTTTCAGGTGCTCGATGAAGCAATCGGGATCGTCGTTGAAGATTACTCCGGGGTTGAGTAACCCCTTGGGGTCGAAGATAGACTTCAGTTCGCGCATCACGTCATAGGCCTCCTGGCCCCACTCATACTTCACAAAGGGAGCCATGTTGCGCCCCGTTCCGTGCTC
>DLDC01000021.1:4683-8943 GCA_002480935.1 Prevotella sp. UBA7782
CCGCCATACTCTCCCACCACAAGGGTCACCACATCACGCATCATATTGGCGTAACGGGCCACCTCTTTTTCGCTTTGGAAGCTCTGGTTGAGAATGAAATGATAGTTGCCTTCAAAGGCATGNNGCATGACCATAGATGCAGGCATCATCATAACCATGGTCGGCTATGAGCTTCTGCAGTTTCACGGTGGCCTCCGGCAAATCTTCTACATGAAAAGCCACGTCTTCTATCAGACACGACGTGCCGGCCGGCCGCGTGCCACCCACTCGTGGGAAGATGCCGGAGCGTATGGCCCAGTACTGTCCGTACACTTTGGGGTCTTCGGTGAAGCTGACGGGCTGATAGAGCATGAACGAGCCGAGCAGCGCGCTGATGGTTTCCATGCGCTTCAAGAGGGCATCGTGCGTGGTGGCCTTGGTCTCTATGAGCAGCGCCGTGAGGTTATGATAGTCGCCCGGTGAGGCTTCGGCTACCTTGCCGGCATCAACGTCGGCGCAATATCTCACATAAACGGGGTCGCTGACGGCTGAGAGCGACTTATAATCGAGCATTTCAGCGCTCTTCACCATCAGGTTTTCGGCGCTCATCTCCATATCCTCTTCCGAGCCTTTGAGCTGCTTCAGCTTCACGATAGCCTCACAACTCTCCTTCATAGTACGGAAGTAGGCCATGGCCGAAGCCTTAAAAGGATAATCGCGCAAGGTGCGCATCTTGACGGAGGAAAGGAAGGCCAGCGTGCCCTCTGAGCCCACCATGCAATGGGCTATGATGTCGAAGGGGTCGTCGTAAGCCACCAAAGGGCGGATGTTCAGACCCGTAACGTTCTTGATGCTGTACTTATAGCGTATGCGTTTCACCAGCTCGGGGTTGCCCATCACCTTCTTGCGCAGAGCCATGATGCGGCCGATGAAGTCGGCATGTGTGGCTGCAAACTCCTTGCGGCTCTGCTCATCGCCGGTGTCAAGCAGCGTGCCGTCGGTCAGGATGACGCGTGCCGAGCACAGCATCTTGTCGCTGTTGGCATGTACGCCACAGTTCATGCCCGAGGCATTGTTGCACACTATGCCGCCCACCATGGCACTGTTGACCGATGCCGGGTCGGGAGGGAAAACGCGGCCATAAGGCTTGAGCAGCTGATTGACGCGCCCTCCGGTGAGCCCCGGACCCAAAGTAACCACCTGATGGTCGGCACTTATGGCAAAGCTCTCCCACATCTTGCCGGCCACTATCAGCACAGAGTCGCTCAGGCTCTGACCCGACAACGACGTTCCTGCCGCACGAAAAGTGAAAGGAACACCTGCCGCCTCGCAGGCTTTGATGATGTGCTGCACCTCGCTCTCGCTCTGTGAGCGCAACACGATGCGGGGTGTCAGCCTGTAGAAGCTGGCATCCGTGCCCCAGGCCAGGGTGCGCAAAGGGTCTGTATAAATTCTGTCAGCCGGCATGAACGACTTCAGTTCACGCAGCAAAGTGTCAAAAGATGAGCTAGCTATCATAATGGTGGGTTTTAATATTTGCGTGGGCAGGCCATTCTGCCCGCTACTGCAAAGATACAAAACCTTTTTAATAGTTGATGCGCCAACCTGCTTTTTTTAGTGGCTTTGGGCGATATTATTAGGCGTTTAGGCGTCCATCACCCTATGTGAGCCTTCATAACATTGGCCGGAGCGCGCCCGCAGACAAGCTCATTCTTCATGAAATCCATGTAAGGAGCCACATGCCTGAAAAACATCTGATAGCCTTCGCATAGATAGTTAAGACCGGGTTCGCCGTATTTGTCGTTCAAGAAGCGGTTTTTGGGGCACTCCCCGTGACAGGCAAACTGCCATTCGCACTCCTTGCACTGACGGGGAAGCCGCTCATGCTTGAGCTTGCTGAAGCGGGACTGCTGCTCACCGTAGAGCATTTCTACAAGCGACTGCGTGTTGATGTTGCCGAGCTTATACTCCGGAAATACGAAGTGGTCGCACGAATATACGTCGCCGTTATACTCCATCACGCCCGCATGGCCACACTCCTTGGCATAGGCGCAGATGCCGGGTTGCACTCCGGCCCAGTTGGCAAGGATGCTGTCGAACAGCTCAACAAACACTCTGCCCACGTCATGGCGCACCCACTCGTCGAAGATAGCACACAAGAAGGTGCCCCACTGCGCCGCCGTAACAGAATAAGGGGCCACGTGTGCCGACCCGCCGTCGGCCAGACTGGCCAGGTGGCGGCCGTCGTCATGACGAACGACGCGCTCTACGATAGGCGTAAACTGAAGATACTTGCAGCCCATTTGCTTGAAAAAGCGATAAAACTCCAGGGGATAGTCGGCGTTATAATCGTTCACCACAGCCATGGCATTCCACTCCACGCGGTGCCTTCTGAGCATCCTCACGCCCCGCATCACCCTATCCCATGAGGGACGGTCGGCCGCGTCACGACGATATTCATCATGAAACACGCGCGGGCCGTCTATAGATATGCCCACCAGCCAATGGTTGTCATGCAGAAACCGGCACCACTCATCGGTGAGCAAGGTGCCGTTGGTTTGTATCACATTATCTATATGCCGGCCACGGGCATAGCGTTGCTGAAACTCCATGGCCTTTTGATAAAACGACAGGGGGCGCAGCATGGGCTCTCCCCCATGCCAGGTGAAGAGCACGCTGTCGGCTGTTTGCGACTCGATATACATCTTCACAAAGCGCTCAAGCAGCTCGTCGGTCATCTGGCGGCTGCCGCTTTGCGCATAGAGGTGCTCCTTTTCAAGGTAGTAGCAGTAGGTGCAACGCAGGTTGCATTGCGGGCCCACGGGCTTGGCAAACACATAAAGGGGCTTGGAGAATGGGGCGATGGTTGGGCTGTTGTTTTCTTTCATGACAGCAAAGGTAAGCAAATCTGCTGACAAAACCATGCTTTTTGCCTCGCAAAATAGGCCTTTTTACAAGGCGAAAGTGCCTATTTGGGCACGCAAAAAGGGCCGTTTTGCAAATCGCTCATAATAAGGCGGTTGCGCAACCTCCCCGAAAGAGTAAGACAAAGGGCTAGCGCAGCTCGCGCAAGGTGTATATCATAATGGGCACGGTGAGCGCGAAAGAGCATCCATCACTGATGGCCTGACACATCTCTACGCCCGTCAATCCCCAGAAAAGAGGCAGCGTCAGGATGAGCGGAACAAAGAACAGACCACTGCGCGAGGCCGCAAGCAGATTGGCGCGCACGGGCTTGCGGCAGGTTTGCGTGAGCATGTTGCCGGCCATAATGGTGGCATTGAGGGGCAGGGTGCACAGCTGCCAGCGCAGAGCCACCGTGCCCACGGCTATCACGGCAGCATCGTTGCGGAACACGGAGATGACCTGACTGCTTATCAAAAAGCCTATGACGGAGATGAACAAGAGAAATACGGTGCCCAGAACAACGGTGAACCGATAGCCCGACTTAAGCCTGCGGAAGAGGCGCGCGCCGTAGCAGAAGCCGCAAACGGGCTGAAAGCCCTGGCCCAAGCCTATGACAAAAGCCATGACAAGCATGGTGATGCGGTTGACGATAGACATGCCGGCGATGGCCGCGTCGCCATACTGAGCCGCAGCATGGTTGAGCAGCATGGTGGCAATGCACAAAAGGCCCTGCCTGCTGAGCGACGGACTGCCGCCGAGGAATATCTCATAAAGGGCCCGCCACGAGGGCTTGAAGTTGCTCCAACGTATGGCTATGTTGTCGCCACGGCGCGTCATGGCAAACAGAAGCACAGCGCTCACCACCTGTCCTATCACCGTTGCCACGGCCGCGCCCGCTATGCCCATGTGAAAGACAAAGATGAGCAGAGGGTCGAGGCCCACATTGAGCACGGCACCGGCCACTATTCCAACCATGGCATAAGAGGCATTGCCTTGCAAACGAAGCTGATTGTTGATGGTGAGCGACGACGTGAAGAAGGGCGCGCCCAGCAAGACGATGCCCAAATAGCGCTCGGTGTAAGGCAGAATGGTGGGCGTTGAGCCCAACATATAGGCTATGGGGCGCAAAAAGAGCAGGCCGACTACGGCAAAGCACAGCCCCGTGGCAAAGGAAAAGAAGAAGCCGTTGGCCGCCATGCGTCCCGCATTGTCCTTATGTTTGGCGCCTAACTCGCGCGACATATAGTTGCCTGAGCCATGGCCAAAGAAGAAGCCGAGGGCCTGAATGAAGAACATCAGCGAGAAGACAACGCCCACAGCCGCCGTAGACTGGGTGTCGAGCTGACCCACAAAGAAGGTGTCGGCCATGTTGTA
>DLDC01000021.1:9058-11278 GCA_002480935.1 Prevotella sp. UBA7782
GGCTATTCGGCTCCCTGCCGAAGAAAGGGCGCAGGGCAACAAGCCGAAAAGCACTTGCAAAGTTACTGAATATTGAATGATTGCCCAAACACTGCCCTGGGTTTTTCTGTTTTCACGCTTTTTCTTAACGCCCAAGCATACATATAAAGACTCATACTTGGAGCCTTATGTTCGTTTCATCGCCCATCACACAACGGTGTATATAATGAGAATAGCGCACGCAAGTCATCGGAGTATTATAATAAAGTACGCGCGCGCAAGAGGCCGGAACATTTATGAGGTTGGTTCAAAGAATGAGATTGAGACGTATTCGGAAAGGCTTTGCGTAGCAAAACGTAAGTTGAAAGGGGAATGTAGCGGGCTACATGACCGACGATACATGACGTTTTGATGCCAATAGATGCTGAAGAAGGCCGAATAGGCATAAGCGTCATGCCGGTCAACATCATTAGCCCGATTTATGGAAACGGCCATTAGCAATAGAGGCGGAGCTTCATGTGAAGGTCCGCCTCTGTTGCTTTGATACTTTCAATTACTTTCTCACTGCCACTTTTTTGCTGCCATATACATAGATGCCGGGCTGCAAAGCGCTCACCACAGAGGGCGTAGCGTTGCGCGCGATGAGCCTTCCGCTCAGGTCGTACACATCGGCGTGTGAGCCGGGGGCAGCCTCAACAGCCTGAATGCCGGTAGGCTCAGAGCCGTCATACTTGCCGGTATAAGTGGCCTTATACTGTGTTTCAAAATATTTCGAGGCGTTTCGGGTGTTGGTTATCTTGCATCCGTTGATGAACTTTATGCCGTCGCAATAAGCCAGAAACATGCCTTTGGCAGCCGACACCTGCACATTGTCGAGCGTGACATTGCGCACGTGGCTCTCCGGCAGACCATATATATAAATGGGGAAGTAGGCCTTTTTGCTGGAGTTGTAGGGCGTTCCGGTAGACGTAACATTCTGTATGAGGATGTCATGGAAGTAAGGCGTGGTGGCCGTACTGTCCTTTACAGTTGCCGTGGCGGGCGAAGATGGCTGGCCGTCATACCACGCGTCTATGCTGATGGGGTTGTTCACGTTCTTCATGGTGCAGTTGCGCATGGTGAGATTATACACACTTCCGCTTCTGCCACGCTGGCTCTTGAGACGGAAACCACAGTCGGTGCCGTCGAAAGATATGTTCTCATAGAGTATGTCATGCAGCTCTGAGGTGTAGCTACCGAATGATGCGCCATGCCCGGTACCGAACTGACAGTTCCAAACATGCACATACTGAGCCTTTGAGTCCATCACAACATTGTCGTCGCCATTGCTGATGTCGCAGTTGTATATATTCACATGATCGGCCCACACGGGTATTCCGTCGGTGTTGTGACTGGGAAATTGATTTTTGGAAGGATTAAACTTCACGGTAGAAGCCGGTTCTCTTATCACCACATCATGTATGGTGCAGTTGCTGCCCTTGCCGCTTTGGCCCACTGTGATGTTCACTCCGGGGGCGTTTTGTATCTTCAGATTGCGCACCAAGAAGCGTTGTGCCTTGGTGTTGAAGCGTATAACACAGCCGCGCTTGATGTAGTTCCAGGCCGGTTTGCTCTCATCACGCAACCTCCACCAGTCAGAGCCCTGGCCTTCTATCACCGAAGTTTCCTTGCTCTCGCCCTCAATGATGAGGTCGTTGGCATTGTCGTTGTAAGGCGAGATGAAGTCTTTCAGGGTGACAGAAGAGGTTATCGTGCCCACCGTTCCGGGGTATTGACCGAAGGGCAAGAGCTTGAGGGTAGCCCCGGCAGCTAGATGCAGCACCGTCTTAGCCTTCAGCTTGATGGGTCCGCAGAGCCATGTGCCGGCCGGAATGACTACCATGCCGCCCGCAGTAGGCACAGCATTGAGAGCCGACTGTATGGCCTTGGTGTTATCAGGCGAATCTTGCGACGCACCATAATTGGTGATATCAAAAGTGTTATCAGCTGTGATGGCGGGTATGGCAGGCAACTTCACGGCTGTCCACCCTGCGGGAGTGTTTTGCTCGGCAGCCTCAGCCGAAACGTCACTTTGTGCCAACGCACTAGCCGGCATAAGCATATATGTAGCCAGCAAAGATGCAAAAAAAACTGATTTCTTCATTGCTTAATAGTTTGTTTTAAGTGCCTGCAAAGTTATCTATTATCTTTTGAATAACCAAAATATGAAGTATTTTTCTCAAAAAAAGCAAGTTCGAGCGT
>DLDC01000021.1:11288-16793 GCA_002480935.1 Prevotella sp. UBA7782
CACGCAAAAGGCGCGCAAGCCCAACTTGCGGAGCTGGAGATGGCTGACAGAATGGGCTGCGGCACATTTTTGCAATATAGACTTGACAAAGTTTGCGGGTTTTAGAATAAATAACACATTAAAATAATGATTATTCATCGCATTGCTTCTTTTTTTTATTAACTTTGCGGAGCATTACAAAGAGAGAATAACTATATAAAATACGTTTATTATGGAATACTTAACTAATGACAAACTCGTAATTGTCGGTGCTGCCGGCATGATTGGTTCCAACATGACTCAAACCGCTTTGATGCTTGGTCTGACCCCTAACATCTGCCTGTATGATGTTTTCTCAGCTGAGGGCGTGGCCGAAGAAATGCGCCAGAGCGGCTTTGACGATGCCAATATCGTTGCCACCACAGACCCGAAAGAGGCCTTCACCGGTGCCAAATACATCATCTCTTCAGGTGGCGCACCCCGTAAGGAGGGCATGACACGCGAGGATTTGCTCGTTGGCAACTCTAAGGCAGCTCAGGAACTGGGCGATAACATCAAGAAGTATTGTCCGGACGCCAAGTTCTGCGTGGTGATCTTCAACCCTGCAGACATCACCGGTCTGGTGACACTGGTACACTCTGGCCTCAAGCCTAACCAGGTTGCAACACTCGCAGCACTCGACTCTACCCGTCTGAAGGGCGCTCTTGCTAAGCACTTCGGCGTAAGCCAGGCTGTTGTGAAGAACGCTTATACCTATGGCGGACACGGCGAGAAGATGGCTGTATTTGCTTCTCCTACCACTGTAGACGGTGTTAAGCTGCTCGACGTGATAGCAGGCAAGGCTACCGTAAACGGCAAGGGCCTCACTCCTGAGGAGTGGAAGAACATGCAGGTAGAGGTTACCAAGGGTGGCGCCAAGATTATTGAGCTCCGCCGTCGCAGCTCTTTCCAGAGCCCTGCTTACCTGGCTGTGAAGATGATAGAGGCTGCCATGGGCGGCGAGGAGTTCTATTATCCAGCCGGAACGTATGCTGACACAGCACGCTACAACCATGTCATGATGGCTATGCCTACACGCATCACCTCTGACGGCGTTTATACAAAGCCCGTTATCGGTACTGCTGACGAGATAGCATCACTCGATGCATCTTACAAGCACCTGCAGGGTATGCGCGATCAGGTGATAGAGCTGGGCGCCCTTCCTAAGGTTGAGGACTGGAACAAGATCAATCCTAACCTCTAAGGCAAAGGCCATAGCCGATTGACCAACCCATATTAAGTGAGAGGCTTCGCCCGACTGATGTCGCAGCGAAGCCTCTCTCTTTGGTTATGTATGTCTCTTCAGGCCGATTAGGTAAATCAGGTAAGCGAAGAGGACAGGCAATATGGCCTTGTAAAAAGCATGTTTTTGCGAGCCGAAACAGGCATTTTCGCCTTGCAAAAAGGCCTGTTTCGCTTTCTCATCTGCCCTATTTTACTTTTGCGCCCGGGCACGCCCGCATGACAAAGCCGGCACGAAAGCCGGCTTGAAGGTTAGAAATCGATGTCAAGCCCCACGCCCAGCACCTTGTTGGTGCGTGTAAAGTCATCGGTGTTATGCACGTCCACGCTCTGTCCGGCAGCCGCTATGGTCTGGTCATAGCTCTTCTTGAAGTGCTCGTAGTGAGTCCAGAAGTAGGCTATGTTGAGCTTGGCGTTCTTGGCAATGCTTATCTTTGCGCCGAAGCCCACACTGTAGCTGCTTGTCACAAAGCTCATGTCAGACAGATAGCCGCCGTCGCCCAGTCCGTATTTGGTGCGTTGTCCGCCCGCGCTCACCGTCACTGCGGGCAATACATCCCACTCCATTCCGGCCAGATATTCCTGCGTGTTGCCCGACAAGGCGCGCTGCTTGTTGCGGTCCATGCGCGCATCTTTGTCAAAGAAATAGTGATAGCTGGCCATGGCGCGCAGAGTCTTGGCCACCTCATATTGCGCTCCGAAGGCCAGGATGCCGGGCAGGTCGTTGTGCGTATTCACGCCGTCTTGAAACATACCCGTGTCGTCTACCTTGGTGTTGTTCTCTATATTAAACTTTGTGGTGAACTCATAGCGCGCGCCGAAGTTCCATTTGCCGGTGCGATAGTCAACGCCTATGATGGGCGTTATGCCCCATCCGCGCTGCGTGCAGTCGAGGTTGCGATCGGCAAACTGTGTTTGTGCCTGCGTCATTTGCTCGGCTCCCTGCTTATACTTCTGCGCCGTGGCAAGATACTGTGCCTTGGTTTGGGGGTCGGTTATCTCTGCCGCACGCATGTTATAGTAGAAAGCCATCAGGTTGAGCGTAGAGGCTTGGTCGCCAAAGTAGTCGTGCAGGTTCTGCATCGTACCGCCTATGCTGGCACTGATGCCGGATATGCTGCCTTGATAATGATTGAAGATATAGTTGAAACGAAAGCCGGCATAAACAGACAGGTGCTTGTTGAACTTATAGGTAGTGCCCAACTGCACGCCATAGTCGTATTGCTGACCGTTCATATAGCTGGTCATGCTATAGGCCGGAGCGTCGGTGGTGATGCCCTGACTATACAACAAGGCCGGGATGAGGGCCACCTGACGCTCGAAGGAGCCCAGACCATCGTTGAAGGAAGCCTTGCCGCCACCGCCATGCAACGCAAATCCTAGCTGAAAGCCCCAGTTGTCGTAGTTGAGCGCTGCCTGAAACGAGGGCAGAATGGGCACGGAGGCCTTGCCCTTATACTGCTTCAAGCCGTTCTGGTCGGCGCCGTTCAGTTTGAGAGGCTGATAGAAAGGCGTGCCGCTAAGCGACGGAACATCCATACCAGAGGTGATGACGCGCGTTTGATATACATTCTGCACATTGAACGAGAGATGAAAGCCACGGCCCAGAAAGGCCACACCGGCCGGATTGCTGTACACTCCGTCGATGCCGATAGCGCCCTCGCGGGCAAAGTTACGGTTGAATGCGATGTTCTGATTGGTGTTGGTCAGCAAACCGCCAGCCATGGCTGTATTTGCCCAAAGCATAGCCGTAGCCATGCCTAATACGTGTAATGACTTCATAAGATACCTTTGCAAAATTGGCTGCAAAGGTATCTAAATTGTTCGGAAATTCCAAATAATTGCTCTATTATTTACTTCTCGAGCTTTCTTCTTTCTTGAGTTCGGGATATTGAATGCGCGTGTGATACATGGCTTTCAGACGTTCGATGAGCACCAGCTTGGCCGTCTTGATATCCCTGAAGGTGATAGGACAATCCTCAAAGAAGCCGTTAGCCACTTGTTCATCTATTATCTTGTTGACAAGGCGCGCTATGCTCTCTTCCGTATACTCCTTCAGAGAGCGCGAGGCAGCCTCAACGGCATCGCTCATCATGAGTATAGCCTGCTCTCGGGTGAACGGGTTGGGGCCCGGATAGGTGAAGGGTTGCGGGTCTACATCCTCATTAGGATGTTCGTTTTTATAGGTTATATAGAAGTATTTGGTCAGTCCGGTGCCGTGATGTGTGGCAATGAAGTCCTTAATGACGCGCGGCAGATTGTACTGCTCGGCTATCTTCAGGCCATTGGTGACGTGCGATATGATGATGCGCGCGCTCGACTTGGCATCCAAACGGGTGTGGGGATTGATGCCCGACTGGTTTTCGGTGAAGAAGACGGGGTGTTCCATCTTGCCAATATCGTGATAGAGGGCACCGGTACGCACCAGTTGGCTCTTTGCCCCTATCTTGTTGGCTATCTCAGATGCCAGATTTCCCACTGTTATGCTGTGCTGGAAGGTGCCCGGAGCCTCTTCGCTGAGCTTGCGCAAGAGGGGGTTGTTGGTGTTAGACAGCTCGAAGAGGGTCACCGTAGAGATAAAACCAAAGGTCTTTTCTATGACCAGCATGAGCGGATAAGCAAACAAAAGGAAGAAGCCATTGACCGCAAAGTGGAAGTACATGGTGTGGTCCAGGCTGGAGATATTGTTGCTCTGAATGAGCTGCAAGGCCAGATAACTGACAGCAGAAGCCACAGTTACGAGCAGCGCAGTGAGGAATATCTGGCTTCGCTTAGACAGTTCGCGCAAGGAATAGATGGCCACCAGGCCTGCAACAAGCTGCACAATGATGAACTCATACTGATATTTCACTGCTACGGCGCAGATGAGTATCATCGTGGTATGGGTGATAAAGGCCGTGCGAGAGTCGAAGAACACCCTGATGAAGATAGGCACCATGGCAAAAGGAAGAATGTAAACGCTTAAGATGGAGTGCTTCATCATGATGGAAACCAAGATGGGATAAATAACAATCATGGCATATAGCATGGTGATGTTGCGCGGCTTGCTGAAGTAATCTTTCCTGAAAAGCACCAGATATTCGGTAAACAAGAAAACAAGCACAAAGACATAGACCATCTGTCCGATGAAGGTTGACTCGATTTCCTCATCAGAAGCGTTGCGCTGCTCCATGGCTTTCTCAAACGAACTGAGCACACGGTAGGTGTAAGACGTCACCATGTCGCCCCGGTCTATGATGCGCTGACCCTCCATCACCATGCCGTCGGCCTGCGGAATGAGGCTCAGCATGTCGTTGCGCTCGGTTTCGCTGCGCTCCTTATCATATATAAGGTTAGGCTCTATATAGTTGTTGAGGTTGCAACGCTGCAAGGCCGAGCGCATGGGGCCCAGCTTCTCGTCCATAAAGAGTTGCTCATAGGCACCTGGAGTAGAGAAGGTGCTGTCTACGGAAACGGTATGTGCCTCCTTGCCGTCTACCACCCTGATTTGCTTTCCGGGCACTTTGCTCAGGTTGTTGTATTCTCTTGGGTCGATAACACCTATATTATATATCTTCTGAAGCTTGCGTACTATCAGCCCCTTATAAGAATCGGGTATGCCTGGCATACCATTGCTGAAGTCGTTAAGGAACTTTTGTATCTCGGCATGTTCTATGTTCTGGTCGCGATTGTAATAGGGCTGGAAGCTGTTATACACCGTGTCGCGCTCGGCCTGCAGGGCTTCGTCGGTCTTAAACACGGGAAAATCGAACTTCGCAATGAGCTGGCCATACATCCAAGGCTTGCCCACGTCATAGTGAAACATCTTGCCTTCGGTTCGGGGAAGGAACCATACGATAATAGAAACTGTGATGATGACGAGAGCCCAAAGCATAAGTAAGTTTTTCCACTTATTACTTTCGTTGTACTTAAACTTTACCATAGTTGCGCAACTAATTTCTTATCAAAGTGCGAAAATACGAAAAATAATCGCAAAACTCAAAAATTTGTGTTATTTTTGCACAAAAATTTTATTTCAATATCATTAGTAATAATGGCAGAAAGACGCGTTAGGGTGCGCTTTGCACCTAGTCCTACGGGACCGTTACATATTGGTGGTGTGCGCACAGCACTGTATAACTATCTCTTTGCAAAGCAACATGGCGGTGACTTGGTGTTCAGAATAGAGGACACCGACAGTCATCGGTTTGTGCCAGGTGCAGAGGAATATATTTTGGAATCGTTTAAGTGGCTCGGCATCAAGTT
>DLDC01000190.1:0-332 GCA_002480935.1 Prevotella sp. UBA7782
AACGATGGGTTCAGAGCCCGTGCGCGCATGATAATGTTAGATATTTTTATTTGTGTTACGGTTTGTGAGGTATCTTATTTTGTGCTCAGAATGTAAGTTCGGCGTGACGGGAAAAGAACAACAGTTGAGGCTAAATACCTTATAAATAAAACGGTATAAAGAGTAAGAAACTCTCCCAAAGTACATAGTTTTTGTCCGATTATCCCATTAAAGTGTATTTTTTGTTGATTTTATTTGGATATTACGTTTATTTTTCGTTACTTTGCACTTGAATTCAATAGGATTGCATTATCATTTTAAACAAATTTATAATTCAGAGAGACATGAAAAAG
>DLDC01000190.1:429-4245 GCA_002480935.1 Prevotella sp. UBA7782
GCGACTTGGATCCCAACTTTGGTGTTCGCGTAGGTCGTTATTTTACACCTGTATTTGGTATGGCTGTTGAAGGCAATGCCTATTTTTCAAATAAGCCTTGGAATTCAACGGGTACAGCTATCCGCGCCATCAATACACAGTTGCTGGGTACTGTAAACCTGACCAACTGGGTAGCAGGCTACAAGGGTGAGCCTCGTTTCTTCGAGGTAAGCGCACTCTATGGTCTGGGATGGGGTCATGTATTCACCTCTACTCCTACAACAGATGAGGCTTTGGCTCACAAGTCTACAGGTGCTCCTTACTATGAGCGTGCCAACCGCATGACCTCTAAGGTTGCTGTGGACTTCCAGTTCAACCTTGGCAAGAGCAAGGCATGGCAGGTTTATGTTGAGCCTTCTATCAACTTCGCATTCCTTGGCAATGGCAACGATGGTGTAGTAGACTATGGTTACAAGGCTAATACCAACAACGATCAGCCTGCTTATGACATCAACAGCAGCTTCGTTCAGTTGAATGCCGGTGTAATTTACAAGTTCAAGAACTCTAACGGTACACACAACTTCACAATCGTTGTTCCTCGCGACCAGGCTGAGATCGATGCTCTTAACGCTCAGATCAATGAGCTTCGCAACCGCAAGCCTGAGGTTAAGTACATCACTAAGGAAGTTGCTGCACCTGCTCCACAGGAAGTACGCGTAGAGAACCTTGTGTTCGTAACCTTCGCTCAGGGCAAGTCAGCTCTTACCAACGAGGCTAAGAAGGCACTCGATGGCGTTAAGGAAGGTGCACACGTACAGATCGTAGGTACTGCATCTCCTGAGGGCAGCAAGGAGCTTAACCAGCGTTTGTCTGAGGCTCGTGCAAACGTAGTTGCTGAGTACCTCAAGGGTCGTGGCGTAACAGTAGACGAGGCAGTAGGTAAGGGTGTTCAGGGCAACACATCTAACCGTCTGGCTGTTGTTTACGTAAAGTAATGAAGAAGTAACAGTTTAGTACTGTACGAAACATTAAAATCCCCGGTGTCTTGTGGCATCGGGGATTTTAATATACTTACTTATTCTGGCAGGAAATGTCATAGCCGAAGAGCCTGCTGACCCTTTATGACTACTATTATAGCGATTTTATGAAAGTTAAGTGGGCTTATTGATGGAAATTTCTTAACTTTGCAAACAAATCAATTAAATCATTGACATTCATGGATAAGACCAATCACAAGTTTGTACAAGTAACTTATAAGTTATACACTACAAAAGATGGTGTTACGGAGTTAACAGAGCAGTCGGCTGAAGGCAGGCCCCTGACCTTCTATAGTGGCATGGGCATGGTGCTGGACGACTTTGAAAGTGAGGTGCTTAAGCATGCCCAAGGTGAGGATTTCGACTTCACGCTCAGTCCGTCGCAGGCTTATGGCGACTATAACGAGCAGCACGTGATAGACATAGACAAGGATGTTTTCTCTCCAAACGGTACTTTCGATGCTGAGCACATATACAAAGATGCTATCGTACCGTTGCAGAACGAACAGGGCAACCGTTTCCTCGGTCATGTATTAGACATCACAGATACCCACGTAAAGGTAGACCTGAACCATCCACTGGCTGGCAAGACCCTTAATTTTAAGGGCACTGTGGTAGCCAACAGAGATGCTTCAGACGATGAGGTACAGACGTTCATAGATCAGGCTAATGCCCACCAGTGCGGTCATTGCAGCGGTGGTTGCGATGGTTGTGGCGGCGGTGAGGATGGCTGCGGCGGCCATGATGGCGGCTGTTGCGGTAATTGCAATGCCTGACAACCCTGCCCATGGGGGCGGAGAGTGGTATATGAGCTAAAGAAGAACAAAATAGTAAAGCGTATGGGCAACACGTTCGGAAAAATATTCACCCTCACATCGTTTGGTGAGAGTCATGGTGAGGCTGTGGGAGGTATAGTAGATGGTATGCCATCTCGCATCCCTATGGATATGGACTTCATTCAGCACGAGCTNNGACGTCGTCCCGGTCAGAGCAAAATAACCACGGGGCGCAAGGAAGCCGATGAGGTTGAAATACTGAGTGGTGTGTTCAACGGTATGACAACCGGCGCCCCCATCGGGTTTATGGTGCGCAACACCAACCAGCACTCAGCTGATTATGCCAATCTTGCCACACTCTATCGACCCTCACATGCCGATTACACTTACCAAAGCAAGTATGGCATACGCGACTATCGTGGTGGTGGCCGCTCGTCAGCCCGCATTACAATAGCTCGTGTAGTGGGAGGCGCCTTGGCCAAGCTGGCACTTCGCAAGTTGGGCATCACTCTTCAGGCCTATACCTCTCAGGTGGGCGACATAGCATTGCCTTTTGATTATACCCATTATGACCTCACCCAAGTAGAGAAGAATGCTGTGCGCTGTCCTGACAGCGAGGTAACCCGGCGCATGGAAGAGTTCATCCTTAGCGTGAAGAAAGAGGGCGACACGGTGGGTGGTGTGGTGACATGCGTCATCAAAGGTTGTCCTGTAGGTCTTGGCGAGCCCGAATTTGATAAGCTGCATGCCATGCTGGGCAGTGCCATGTTGGGCATCAATGCCGTAAAGGGCTTTGAGTATGGTGAGGGCTTTGCTGCTGCCTCCAGGCGGGGCAGCGAGCTCAACGACCCCTTTGTCTGTCATGACGGTGTCATATCTACATCGTCTAATCATAGCGGAGGCATCCAGGGCGGCATCAGCAATGGCCAGGACATCTACTTCAGAGTAGCTTTTAAACCCGTGGCCACCTTGCTGCGCGACCAGCAAACCGTAGACATGCAAGGCCATGAAGTTACCTTCAAGGCACAGGGACGCCACGACCCCTGCGTGGTTCCGCGTGCCGTGCCCATTGTAGAGGCCATGGCTGCCATGACATTACTGGATGCCTATTTGCTTAATCAGGCGCATTGTTTAGTTTAGACAATCATTTCATTTTTTGTAATTGCGACATTCAAAATTCAAATTATCTTGCCTTATTGACAATTTATATAGTTTTACATCATTCTTTGCTTATTCCAGGCATTCTCTCCACGGCATGCTTGGGATGAGAATAGATGTTGTTGACAATATATATTATTAGCTATATACTTTTATCTTGTTGATGACCAACAGGCTTATGTTTCCCGATATGTTGGGAAACCTTGCGTAAAAACATGATGAAGGGGGGTGATGGGACCTATATAAGTGAATTCTCAAAGACTTATTAGTTGTCTTATAAACAAAAACATCATGAATTTAAATAGTGGCAATGTCAACAAAAGACCCGGGCAACAATTATCTGTCCAGGTCTTTTAGTTGTAATTTCCTTCTGAAGGATGTTAAAATCATAGCCCACCATCTGCAATCCATATGTGCTGGTCGTTGTCGTTACGCACGCAGATGTAGCTTTTCTCGGTTTTGCCATTTGGACGGGTGAGCAAATAGAATACGAAGAGTCCAGCATAATCACCTTTTTTCTTTGCCGTGAAGTTGGAAGCCCTACATCCAGCAAACTCACGTGTCATCTTGGGCAGGTATGGCTCATAGAATCTGAAGGCGGGATTGGTGGCGGCCTTACCTTTGCAGAGATCATCCATCATAGCCTGTGCAGCTTCCTCGGCACTCATGTGCTGGAGTCGGGCCAGCAGTCTCTTCTCTATAGGTTGTGGCTTCATTTCTTCCCACTTGGTAGAAGGAACATTTGGCAGAGCTACAATGTTCTTCTTGTTCATTATCACGTTATACTGGATGCTGACCACTTTTAGCATCACCACATTGTTTACTGTTACGTTTACCGACCGCAGCAGTCCGTCGTTTTTAGAAAA
>DLDC01000190.1:4373-12503 GCA_002480935.1 Prevotella sp. UBA7782
CCTGGTCTTGCAACTTGAGCAATCTCTCGGGATAGAGAAGGCTGTTAAATGACTCTAAGAAGTCGGCATCCCTTCCTTCTTTATTATAAGCGCCATCACCCGTCCACATATATTGGTTAGTTCCATCGCATACCACGGTTCGCCCCCCTTCTTTCTCTACACGGAAGAAGGTAGAATCGTTCTGCCTCATAAGGCTGATGCTCACCTTTACAAAGTTTGCCTTCGGATCGAAATAGGCAAAGTTCTCCTTGGGTGTAGTTCTCGCGTAGGCAACTATTCGGAAGCTACCCACATTCTGTACACACTTCATGCCGTCGGTTAGGGTAAACGGCGTAGTCTGTCCGGCGCGTGCCTCAGATGTGAAAAGATGGCTCCATCCCAAGACAAAGCTCATCAGGCATACGATTACTGCGGCAGCGGTTTGCCACAGACGTCGGTGCGGCTTGTTCTGACTCACAGCTAGAGAGACGTTGAAGGTCTTGTGCGGTTCTAATTCTGTGAAAGCCATTTTCAACTCTTCATAATATTCTTTGCAGCTGGGACAACTGTCCATGTGGGCAAGACATGCTTCACGTGTGGCTTTATCCACGTGAGTGTCGAACAAATCGACAACTTTTGACTTAAACTCATTGCAATTCATAATCAGTTTTGTTTTAAGGTTTTTCTTATGCTTCAGTTTTCTTTTCATCTTTCATGGCCCGTCGCAGTTTGGTGAGACCATAGAGGAATCGGGATTTCACCGTGGGCAGAGGCACAGAGAGTATTTCTGCAATTTCAGCAAAACTGTTGTTTCCATAGATGCGCAGTTTGATTACCTCGGCTTGTTCCTCAGGTAAAGTATCCAATAGCCTGCTGATACGCTTGAATTCCTCTTCCCTGTTGTCCTCTTCGCCTGTTGCGGCCACATTGAGTTGATTGTCAATAGAAATGGTGTGCACCCGATAATCGTGGGCCATACGTGAAGAGCAGAGGTTGGAGAGAATGCGAAACACGTAGCATTTCAAGTTTTCAATCTCTCCACTGCTGTCAGAGAGCTTCTGGGTCATCCTCAGAAAAGCATCCTGCACAGCATCTTGTGCATCAGCTTCATTGCCGAGGCGATAGTAGGCATAGCACAGTAGCTTAGGCCTTTCAGTCTTCATCAACCGGGCTAAAGGCAAAAGGGATGTTCTGTTTTTGTCTGTATTCATTGTCAGTTGCATATTTATTATGACTTCTACTATAAAGACACGTAATCGATAAAAAAGATTTAAGTTTGAAGAAAAAATTAATAAGTACCTTGATTTCATAATCTTTTTCCTTAATTTCGTAACCCTCCATCCCGTTTTTCTTGTTACTTTTGCAGCGTACAAAATGAATGTATAACTTTTAAAACTTAAAGAAGATGAAGACAACAACATTATCAGTAACCGGAATGAAGTGCTCTCATTGTGAGGCAAATGTGCAAAATGCCCTTTTGGCAGTGCCGGGCGTAAAGTTGGCAAAGGCCGACCGCGCCAATAACAAGGTGGATGTGGAATATGATGAGCAACTTGTCAAGCCCGCGCAACTGGCCGATGCTGTCAATGCGCTTGGCTCTTACCAGTGCTCTCTCTAGGAGGACGGAACGATGAAGAAAACTATTCCTGTCATAGGAATGGCTTGCGCATCATGCTCGGCCAATGTGGAGCGGAAGCTCAACTCACTTGAGGGCATCCACTCCGCGTCGGTTTCTTTGCCGGGGCGTAGCGCTCTTGTAGACTACGACCCCAGTAAAATATCTCTCCAACAGATGAAGCAAGCCATCAATGGCATTGGTTACGACCTCATTATAGCGCAAGACCAGTCGGTGCAGGAGATAGAGCGCAGAGCCTACAAACAGCTCAAGCGCAAGACCATCCTGTCGTGGTGCTTCGCCATAGCCGTCATGGCCGTCTCCATGCAATGGATTCATCTGGGCAGCAAGAGCACGGCCAATCAGGTGTCTATGCTCATAGCCCTCTTCAATATACTATATTGTGGGTGGCAGTTCTACCGCACCAGTTGGCGACAAATCATGCATGGCGCGGCCAATATGGACACACTTGTCACGCTGTCTACAGCCATCTCGTTCCTTTTCAGTGCCTATAACACCTTCTGGGGCGATGCTACATGGGGTGCAGCCAATAGTCATACCTACTATGATGCATCGGTCATGATTATCACCTTTGTGCTTACGGGCCGCCTCTTAGAAGAGAAAGCCAAGGACGGCACGGCCAGCAGCATCCGCCAACTCATGGGTATGGCTCCCAAAACGGCCCATATCGTGATGGACGGCGAGGTGCGTGAGGTGCCCATCTCTACCATCGCCAAAGGCGATGTGCTGGAGGTGAGGCCCGGAGAGAAGGTTCCCGTCGACGGTGAAGTGATTTCGGCCGAGAGCTTCATGACCCCCGATGCAGCCTATGTAGACGAGAGTATGATTACGGGCGAGCCCACCCCGGCCGAGAAGAAGGCTGGCTCTAAGGTGCTGGCCGGTACTATTCCCTCGCAGGGCAAATTCAGAATGCGTGCCCGCCAGATAGGAGAAGACACGGCCTTGGCACATATCATCCGTATGGTTCAGGAGGCTCAAGGCTCTAAGGCTCCCGTTCAGCGCATCGTAGACCGTGCCGCACTCATCTTTGTTCCCGTGGTGGCACTCCTTGCCCTGATCACCTTCGTGCTCTGGATTGTGCTGGCCGGCAACGTGGCTCAGGCCGTGCTGAGTGCCGTAGCCGTGCTGGTGGTGGCCTGCCCTTGTGCCATGGGTCTTGCCACGCCTACCGCCCTGATGGTGGGCATAGGCAAGGCGGCGCAGCAGAACATCCTTATCAAGGACGCCACGGCATTGGAAAGCCTGCGCAAGATAGACGCTTTGGTGACCGATAAGACCGGAACACTCACCATACCTAATCAGAACATAGACTTCACCAAGTCGGATAACCTCCCGTTGGAGGCCCGCGAGACCCTCAAGCCCCATGCCCGCGAGGCTATGGAAGACCTGCAGAGCCATGGCATAGAGGTGTATATGATGAGTGGAGACAAAGAAGAGGCCGCACGATATTGGGCAGACAAGGCGGGCATCAAGCACTATCAGAGCAAGGTATTGCCTCAAGACAAGGAAAATTTGGTGAGGCAGTTGCAAGCTGAGGGCAAGCATGTGGCCATGGTGGGCGACGGCATCAACGACACACAGGCACTTGCGCTGGCTGACGTGAGCATCGCCATGGGCAAGGGAACAGATGTTGCCATGGACGTTGCGCAGGTAACGCTGATGGGCGACGACCTGCGTGCCATACCCCAAGCAGTGAAGCTGAGCCGCAAAACAGTGCGCATGATAGGCGAAAACCTTTTCTGGGCCTTCATATACAACATCATCTGCATACCCCTTGCAGCCGGATTGTTGCATGCCTTTGGCATAGACTGGCAGATTACGCCCGTATTGGCAAGTGCCCTGATGGCATTCTCCAGTGTGAGCGTGGTGCTCAACAGCCTCCGGCTCAGATATATGTCGTAGACATTCTATATGCTTTGAGCATAAATATTTATTCTATTCCTAGGGCAAGAATCTGCATGTCGGGTTCTTGCCTTTCTTTTTTGCAAATTGTTTCATGCAAATGCAAGAGAATGAAAACGATTGCATGGTTGTTTGCATCATTCTTCTTCACTTTATATGACTGTTATTGCGGAATAGCTTTATCTTTGCATTGTGCTTGTGAAAGTACGAGGCATGATTAGATAACTCATAAATTTTTCAAATGTTTTTGGTATGTATACCACTGAGAACTTTTAGTCTTTGATAATAGAGAAAGATGTTTCTTGATAATGAACTTAGACAGATAGTTTCCTGATGGTATGAAAATAGTTATTTAGGTTCAGTGTTTTAGCATTTATTGTATTATCAGTTAGCATGAGGGATACCCGTGGGGGCATCCCTCATACCATTTTTATCTACTTTGTCAAAGCGGCCATCAGCACCGTCATATTGTTGATGAAGGCGCGTGTGGATATGCCTTTCGTCTGGTCAGGAAAGCATGACGTGTCATACTCATCGCCCACCATGGTCGTGGCATATTTTGTTTCCATGCTGCTGTCGGGCATGTCTTCCGGTATAGGCTTATAGGGATGAGAGTCCTGCCCCAGCACGGTGAGCCAATAACCTTGCGGCGTGAGCGACCTGACGAGCTGCTCTGCCGTTTGGTAGGTCCATTTTCTGGCCCTGCGCAAGCTGCCGTCATCGTTCAGATAGAAATACTTTTCGGCCTTGTAGTTAGATGGCTTGAGCAGAGGAGAGAGCCTCCTGAGCGAGTCGGCATTCAGGCTCAGCGCTTCGTTGTATGCCCTTCTCAGCTCCAGGGTGTCTATCACGCATACTGAGCCATAGTGCGCCAGCGTGTTGCGTATGTCCTCGTTGGTGTAGTAACGGCCGTTCTTCACGTTGCTGCCCATGCGGTGCACAAACATCGGCCTACCCGTAGAGGGGTTGATGTAGCGTGCGGTGAGTATGTCGTTGGCGCCCATGGGGCGGTGCGTGGCCAGCCTAGCCATGCTGTCGGGCAGTGCCTCGAGACGTATAAATGAGATGGCCGCGGGTATGCCTTTCAGAAATTTCGGGTCGCCCGTGAGCTTGTAATAGTCAATAAGCTTGCCTATCATCTCTGCCGTAGTACCTGTATTCACCGCTCCCGGCTCATAGCTTCGGGCCGGAGCCGGCAGCAGATTGTCTTCGTCATATTGGTCAGCCCAGCCTGCAAGTGGCTCTGGCTGCTGCAAACGCAGTGTTAATTCCAGCGCGCGAGTGATGTTGTCTTTCAGCTGCGGCATCTTCAGCAGGGCATAACACTTGAGCAAGAAGGCGGTGTTGGCCGGCAAAACGTCGTCGTTGATGGTGATGAACGGTGTGTAGTCGGGATTGCCTTTGAAGGGATGATCGGCCTTCAGCGGATAGCGTTGGGGCCATCCGCCGTTGGCATACTGACTTTTTATGAAGAAGTCGATGGCCTTGCGCAAGGGTGCCAGATAGCTTTTGTCGTGCTTGGTGAGGTATAGTCGCAGCAGGAAGTTGGCCGGACTGCTAGAGGCAAGGTCGTCGAATGTGGCATTACCATAGTAATGTTGAAACTCCTCCAGCCTCCAAGCCTGCCTGCCGATGGTGTTATACCATTGTCGGGTGTTGGTTTCAGGTGCGTAGTTGTGCATGTAATGCCATCCGCCACAAGGCAGCTGGGCGTCTAAGATGGCCGAGGCCACGCGCTGAGCGCACTGATAATAATATTCGTCGTGCGTCACGGCATAGGCGTCCAGCATCAGCTGGCCCACGTCGGGCGTGCCAGGAGCCTGCATCCATATCATGGTGGGCGTGGCCTCTATCTCTCCCCACTGTCTTGTATGGTCGGGCAGATAG
Organism: Prevotella sp. UBA7782; assembly: GCA_002480935.1. The sequence continues at coordinate 9,778 of DLDC01000190.1, forward strand.
CTCCACACGAACCCTCCGTGACAGGAAAGGCTGTCCATCATGTATTGCGTAGCCCTCTTCATGGTCTTCATGAAGGCCTCTTGTTGTGCACAGACGGGCGCCGTCAGCATTAGCAGCAAGGCGCACACAGCAGTTGCTCTCTTCTTCATGGCAATATGGTATACTTAAAGTTGCTGAATGTGGCCTGCCCCTGGCCCTCGCAGAATATGCCGGGCAGAATGCTCTGAAAGTCGCCCAGGGTGTTGTGATTGAAGCCGCTTATCTCTTGAGCCCAGCTCTCGCGCTGCCATGTCCGGCCGTCGTTGCTCCAATAGGCCGTTATGATGTTTCTGTCATTGCGCAGTCTGAGCCACAGGTGATGGCCATTATTGGCTCCTACCTTGTTGGCTGCGTTGCGCCTATAGCGGTAGCGTGCCGAGCTGTCGAAGGCCGTACCGGCATTGTAGTTCAGGTTATAGTAAACGCACAAGCCAGCCCTTGCCATGCCCTTCAGCGTTATCTCAGCCTCTATCTCGTAGCTGTGGGTACCTGCTATGAACATCAGTGGGGCCGAATCGCCCAGCGTCTGGCCCTGTCCCTGCAATGTGATGCTGTTGTGGATGATGGTGGCCCGTCGTGGGTCATAGTGCTTATAATATCTCCAGTCTAGCCCTATTCTGAATTCGTTCAGCCTGCTAGTGCGGCTTGCCGTGCTTTCCTGCCTGAGCGTGATGGGCATAGGCTTGCCGGCATCGCCCCCGTCTGCCTTTATCCATCCGTCAGAAGTGAAGTGCACTGGTTGCATGAGCGTCTGCCTTCCCAGGCTCAGGTAGCCATTTTCATAGGCATGATAGATGCAGAACCAGTGGCCGTCGGGCGTGTCGATAAGCGAGCCATGCCCCTTAGACCACCACTTCTCGTCGCGGCTGTAGGTATGTATGAGTGGGTTGGTGGGCATGTTTTGCCACGGTCCGTTGATGGACGTAGAGCGTGCCACGGTCACCATGTGGCTGGTGGGTGGGCCTGCCGTGCCGCCCTCAGCGCTCAGATAATAGAAGTATTTGCCTATTTTGTAAACCTTGGGTCCCTCCAGACAGAAGCCTTCTGTTATCCAGTCGGCAGGATATTGCCATCCGTTGTAGAACTTCACCAGCGATCCCGGTTTCACCGAAAGACCGTCTTCGGCCAGCGTCCACCTCTTTCCGCCGCTCATCACCAGATAGAGCGAGTCGCGTGTGGGCACCACACAGGGGTCTATATCGCCTATGTTCAGATCGACGGGCTCGCTCCACGGTCCCCAGGCCGATGTTGCTGTCACCACACAGTTGGTGCGTCGTTGTCCGTGCACGGTGAAGTAGATGTAGAACTTGCCGTTAATCTTCTTGATGTCGGGCGCCCATATAGAGCCGATATACTCCCTTAGGGCGAAGCTGATGGGCTCCCAGTGCACCAAGTCGCGTGAGTGATAAACCACCAGTCCGGGCACATAGTCGAACGAAGAGTTCACCAGAAAGTAGTCGTTGCCGTCGCGCATCACCGATGGATCGGGGAAGTCGCCTCCCAGAATGGGATTAGTGAAAGTTTGTTGGGCACCTGCGGGCATGACAATAGCCAGTAAGAGCAGAGCCAGAATGTGCTTGATGTGTTTCATGAAAAGGTATGCTGTTTAAGTAATTTAGGTTTTGGTAGTTCTGCCAGCGCCCCTGTCCGTCGTCGGGCGCTTATTATATAAGGTGTCGCTCAAAGCCCCTGTCCGGTGGCATGTCATGCTGCCGGCCAGGGACGAGAGAGTTTATCTCACTGGATAGTCGTAGCGGTGATAGTCGTAGCCCGGCATTCTCTGACTGGGCATACGGTCATACTCTACGTTAATCTGTATGTAGCTGTGGTCGTTGAAGTCATACCTCACGCCGCCACCTATCCTGTCCATGAATCTGTTGGCCCACGGTCCATAGTCTGCGCCCAGCGCTCCCATGTAGCCGTAGCCATAATATCCGCCGTAATAGGGATAGCCATAATAGGCTGTGGGGAACACGTTGTTGCTTGTCATGGCCTTCTGTACAAAGGCATAAGCACTCCAATGCTCGTCGAAGCGATAGCCCAGCAGGGCCGATATGCCGGCCGTTGTATAGTTGTCGCCGCCCCATGTCAGGTTGTTGAAGTAGCCTCCCACGGCCAGCGTGCCCTTCTTGCCCAGGTTGGTGACATACATGAGCGACACGTCTTGCGTAAATCCGGCACCGTGGCGTGCTCCTCTGCCCGACTGGAAGAAGGCCGAAGCGCCTAAGTTAACGTTCAGCCCTTTGTGCAGAGCCCAACTATCCCAGCCGTAAAGGCCGTTCCATGTGGGATAGTAATAATCGTTCTCCGTAATCACCTGTCCGTTGTTGTCAACAGGCGGCAGGTTGTTGTCTATCTGGTTTTGCTCCTCCCTTTCGTGTGCCAGTGCCCTTGCATACTCTTTCTCGGCCTCTGTTGCCTTGCGGGCACCTTGCAGCCTGGCCGACTCAATGGGCTGCACGTTGGCCGTGTCGGCTGTCCCAGAGCCGTAAACCCCATCTTGTGCGTTTATCTGCGTGCACAGAAGGAGAGCTGAAAATATGATTGCTGCTTTTTTCATTACCGCAAATATACTTCAAAACTGTGATACGTCCAAATGTTTTAAGTTTTTTTGATGATATTCAAGTGTTTAGAAATAAATCAAACTATAGGCTTGTCATTTAATAATTGGATTGTCTCACCAAATT
>DLDC01000169.1:0-1503 GCA_002480935.1 Prevotella sp. UBA7782
TATCGGCAAAACCATCAAAGCCAATGGCATGGAGCATGGCAAGAAACATGCGCTTTATCTTCTGCCAGAAGCCGTGAGGCATGTTCTCGAAGTCCGTCTTTTCAGCCAGTGAAGCAAGATACTCCTCAGTCGCTACGCGGAAGTCACCGCCATACTTCCTAAGAGCCAGCTCCGTAATGCGCCTGCGCACGTCCATGTCTGCCGCTTCATACACATTCCTCAGGAACGTGTCGAAGTGCTCGCCAAACAACTGCCGCAGACCGTAATGAGCAACGGCCTCATGCAACAGCGTCTGAACGGCATCATCAACGTTAGCATGGTTAGGGATGACAACAGTTATCTTGCCCGTCTTCGTATTAAAGAACCCCTTGGGATGATGCACCTTGCCCCTGCGATCCTTCACCTCCATGGGCTCGGTCACAATCTCAACATTGTCAAGATGCAGCCTCTCTGCCAACTCCCTCACAGCATCCGCCATGTTACGGCGCTCACGTTCCGCAAAAGCCTTACGCTGCTTGGCCGAGCGCGCCTTCTCGCCCAACATCTTCACAAACGGGTCATTCATTTCGCTCAGCTCATCATCCGTATAGGCACCATTGCCCTCACGCTCACGGCGCTCGCCCCTCAGCCATTCTTCATAGCTCGGACGGCTCGCCACACCGGCATTGCCTTTCTCCGGCTCGCTGATCTCCACACCTCTTGCCACAAGCGCCTCACGAAGGGCTGGGGGAACGGTGTTGAACGGTACGCTGATGCCGGTGCCTTGCAGACGCTTGGCATATTCATCGGCCACCTCTTCCACCGGAACAATGCGAACGGGTTTGTCCCAACGCGAGAGGATAACCATTCTCGGTTTGCCCTGAGCGGCCATCTCACGGCCGACGGGGCCCGACTTCCATTCCACCTCGCCCGTAGCGTCCTTGGCTCGCTCAGCACGATAGCCGCTTGTCAGCTCGCTTTCAGGTACCTCCACCTCAACAGTAACAAGCTCCGGGCGGCTCCATGCCGATGAGAACTGGTCATTGATAGGGGTGCGCGAAGTATGGATATACGGGTTATAGGCCGCGTTGATGGTACTGCCGTTGCCCTTGTCAAGGGTGAACGTACCATCCTCGTTAGCCATCTCAGGATGCTCCTCGCTCTGCTCCCATTTGCCAAGGGCAATAGGCGCACGCCACACCCAACGGTTGCGCACCGTCCCATTCTTCGTTGTGTACTGCTCACGCACACGGCCGCTCATCGGAGGATAAAGCTTGCCGTCATGCTCCTGCATGGCTCTGTACACCTTTACGGTAGGCTCGGAGTCCAGACGTTTCTGCTCGTCGTCATCAACCTCTCTGTACAGCACATCACCCTCCTCAGCCTCTGACGGAGTAGTTGGAGCGTCACTGTCGCTTTTATCTATCTCATCTAATATTTTTTTGCCTTTTTCGTAGGAGAATTCCACATTTTTGAGTAGATTTGCAAGCGATATGGAACTCGTCCTCAGTCGTCCTACTCCCT
>DLDC01000169.1:1515-2739 GCA_002480935.1 Prevotella sp. UBA7782
CCCTGACTGTCAACAGTAGGGGTGGGAGAGGATAGTTCCATATTTCCAATTTCATAACCTCGTATTCTATTGTTGCCAGTCATAAACACGGGAACGGTTGTCTTAACCCTGTATAGCTTTCCGTTTATTTTCACAGGACCATAATACACCTGCACCTTTTCTATATTGGGATCGCTCGGGTTCTCGGATTTACGCACGCCATCTACTTTAGTACGGTCACGGTGCTCTTCAACAAGAACAGAACTAGAAAGTATCTCAGGCACATGAGATAATGCTACACGCAAGTCATCATTGTCTTTGCCGGTTCGCAATACGTTGCCTAACTTTCTGCGGGTATCTTTGCTGCTAGTCAATGAATGGCCGTCTAGAGTAACATAATCACCACGAAGATTGTTTATAGCTGTTAAAGCTTCACCCACTGACACTTCACAGTCCTTACCTTCATAAGTCTTTAAAGGAAGATTTGTATCTGATGGCAAACGTGTCACAGACAATTCTTTGTCATTTGAAGAGCTCACACGGCGCATTTCATTAGGCAGTGACGTACGTTCGTGCGTCCGCTGGGCCTCCGCATCATCGTTCTCCTCTCCATTGCGTTCATCCACCCGGTGATAACGAATGTCAGGGTTGGAAGCATCAAATGTACCAATATTATCCGTTGCCGACTTAATCTGCTCAGGATAGAACACAACTGCCTCCTGGCGAAGATCGCCATTATAATACACTCCGTCATATCCCTCATCTTCTATCTCTTCACGGAATTCAACAGAACGCTCACGATCGTTGGCCTCGGCCAGTTCCTCATTCTCAGCGGAAGTGGCATAATACATGTTACGAACGTTAAGGAACACAGCCATCTTCTTATGGCCGTAGCCATCACCCTCGTTCTCATCACCATAGAAATAGAAACCGTCTCCAAGCCAACCCGCATCAGTGTGAGTGCCATTCTTGTTAGCGTCAAACACAGTGAAATCATTGTCTGTGTTATGGTAGAAAACCTTTGGCTCACCATTCTCATCCAAAGTCTGAGAAGCGTCTTCTGGGTCATTCTCCCAATCGCCAAACCAATCCTTAAACTGCTTGGTTCTAACCGTTACCCACTGGTTCTCTGATAGGTTTGACCGACGCCCGTTCGGAGCCTTCATCCAAGTACCGTCTTCCTTCGCCCGGCGCTCTATCTCGGACCGTTCTGCCTCATACCCATCAGCACCCACACCAGACTGA
>DLDC01000169.1:2813-6486 GCA_002480935.1 Prevotella sp. UBA7782
GGCTCAGAAACATTTTCGCCTTTTATGACAGGGTTCTCAAAATCATTGATTATCTTTGCAACAGAAAGAAGTTTCTGTTGGTTCGGTGTACCTGCCTCCATATAGGGAGACGACATCAGCCAATTAGAAACTTTTTCTTTGTTCACATATCGTAATGCACCCTTCAGATCTTCTCCCATTTCACTGAGACGATCGATCTCTGTACTTGCGTCCTTGCCATGCACACTCGATATGTTGTTCAACTCAACAACCTCACCTTTAGCATTCAGCCGTAACGAAACAGACAATTTTCCCTTGGGGGTATTAAGTTCCGTCACTGCAACCATATTTGGGACATTCAGGCCATGAACATATACAAGCATCGGATTTTGTAGTCCCATTACGAGATTTTTCAAATCCTCTGTTGTTAGTCCATGCTTCTTTAAATGCTGATAAAGAACGGAGGGTGATAATGTCAGCTCTTTTACATTCACCCCACATCGTCTTAAAACGGTTGAAGGTGCTCCGAGATGTAACAGTCCCTTACTCGTCTTATTCTTGAAAGCATCCAGCTCCTCGTTGAACCGCTTGTTAGCAGTCTCCACATCTTCACTTCTATAGCGTCTATCCTCTTTATAGCCACTATCATCTCTGTTGGCATCGCCCGGCTTCACCTTATTCAGCAAGTCATACATCATCTTGTCGGCCACCTCGTCAGCGCTCGTAAAGTGGATATGCAGAATATCCTCCGCAATATGCTTCCACGCCTTCTTGATAGCCTCACGCAGTCTGCCGAAGGCACTCACAACCGAAGCCTTGTCCAGCACACCCTTGGCAGCATCTGCAGCCTTCGCGGCCTCCTGGCGCAAACGCTCGGCACCACGCCTGCCGCTGTAGTGCGCAAGCACCTCATCGGCAATCTCGTCATCCGTCTTGAGCTCGGGATATTCCTTCTTCACCTGCTCCCAAACAGACTTGCACTCCTTCATCAGCTCCACCACGTTCTGCCACTCCTTCGGGTTCGCCTTCCGCAGTGCCTCAGCCCACAAGTGAGCATACTCGTGGATAGGCGTCTCGCTCGTCGCTATACGCGGGTCAATGTATATCTTGCCACCAACAGTATAACCATAAGCATCACCGTCCGCCGTGCGGAAGAAACGCACCTTGTCCCTTATCTTCAAATCCTTGTCGTTGAAGACAACATAGTTCCAATTATTCTTGTATCGCTTGTCACTGGAGTTATGGGCTGCATGCATCTTAAAGCCGGTATAGCCAAGGTCGTGCAGAAACTCAGAGGCTGCCTTGTCCGAGCCCAAATAGTCGGAAATAGTGCCATAGGTGTCACCTATATGGCTGCCGTACTTTATCACACTCAAATCTTGTGCAAGATATTCTTCCGAGCCCTTGTAGTCGTCATTTCTTGCCAACACGGCATCATAGAGCTTCTTACGGATTGTGTCAGCTTGCTCTCGTGTCAGCTCACCATCCCAGTCAAGATAATTCTTGCCGTTGTCGTCGGGTATCTCCACCGTATAAAGAATACGAGGCGCTTCTGCATTTTTCTGCTGTTTGTCATAATATGCTCTCAATTCGGCTTCCGTCTTGCCGGTTTTAGCCATCGCCTCCTGCGTCTTTGGATTATTCAGATAATCCTCAACTGTCGGGAACCTCTTGATCAGACGCTCGCCATTCCAATGCGCAATCTGCTTATTGTGGTCATTGTCATAAGCAATATTAGCATATTTCATACCCAAGTCTTTTTGGTCTGCTACATACGTACCAGCTCCGAAGGCCTGATTGCCCTCACCTTCTGACAGATGGTTCATGGTGTCAAACGCATCAAAGTCAGCGGCACTGCCGTGATACACCCGCTGTTCTCTAAACTTTTCATCTTTCTTGACAGCTTCTTCTGCATCTTTTCGTATCTTTGCAGCGTCAGTTTCACTAATGACAATCGTTTCGGACGTGCTATGCGAGGCTCCTTGAGCAACCGTAACATTAGTGGCTGGCTTTTTTTGTGCCCACATAGTAATGTTCTCCATGTCCTCAACATCGAAACGACCCTCACGCTCCACTATCAATACAGTGCCGTTCGAAAGGTCTTTTTCATACCTCACGCTTTCCGTACCGTTTACCGCACGAGTCCCTTTTACCACACGTGTAGGTGCTGCCATAATGTAGGGCATAAGAGCAATATCCTCCTTACGAAGAGGAATGCTATTCTTGTCATTGGCAGTGCCATTAACACCATGACGCTTTTCTATGTGTTGAAGCTCATTGGCACGTATGCTGTGACTCACAATAGGATGACCTATAGCTTTCTCTGCCAAACGGTTCGCACGCTCTGGAATTTCTATCTTAGTGCTACGTTGATGTGCCTTGCCGCTAAGAGATGACAAGATAAAATTGGAGGCCTTCTTTAGTCCATTCCATGAGGCTTGAAGCCGTACACGGCCATTCGCCATATCCAGCACACGCTGACCTTCCTCCACATCATCTATCACATCAAGACCGGCCTCACGCTCCAAGTCCACCACAGCATCACGCAAAGCGGCCTCACGCTTCGAAACAGAAACTACACCGCCTCCGGCCTTCATCTGCTTCACATCACCCTTCTCACCAGATTGTAGGGACGTACGTTCGTGCGTCCGCAATCTATCCTCACTATTTTCCTCACCGGCCTGTATGGAACCCGCACCAGGTGTAGTGGCCGTGCCTCGTGCCGGCCTCGCACCAGCCTTCTGCCTACCGCTAGGTTCTGTATACTGAACCGAGCGGTACTCAGCAAACGGCTTTGTCTTTCTGTGGCTGCTCTCCACCCATTTCTTGAAGTCCTCACGGCTCACCTCAGTAACGGTGCCAACCTTCCAACCATCTTCATACTGTCCCTTATAGGCCTCGACAGCGGCTTTCATGCTCGGAAAACCGTACATTACCTTATGCTCGTCAAAGCTGCCGTCCTTCTGGTTGACCTGGTCAATGACATACACGTTGCCCTTTGTCGGCTCATCACTTAGGTACACGTCGATATGGTCGCCATCAACGCCCTCTGTGCCCTTGATATAGCCATAATCATAATGCATAGGTACATTCCAAGCCTTACCCGAAGCGTCCTTGCCGCTCCGGGTACTGCCTTTAGGGTTCTCGATGGTGATGTCAAAACCATCTACCTTGATATGCCCCTTCTTGTAATTACCTGCTTCTTTCTGCCCCTCGGTAGGCTCAGTGTTAACGTTCTGGCGCTCGGCCGCCACCTTTCCCGGAGTATCGGTAGCGCCAATACTATGACCACTATCGTTGCTCCGTTCTGTAGGACGCTGCTGCTGTGCAGCGGCCTCTTTCACCGAATTATCCGCTTCTTCTGCAACTTTTTCCGATTTCTTGTCATCACTTTCAGAAGAATTACCTACCTTTGCAGCAGAAACACCGTTTGATGGTAAAGTCACCCCATCAGCCACATGGTTAGAGGGAGGAGTTGTCAAAGTCTCTCTTGACGGTGTTTTCTCTTTTTCTGTTCGAGTTTTGTCAAATGCAGTAACAACCCAATTCCCTTTTTCTACGACATTACCTTTTTCATCGCGTGTCTGCTTGCGTACAGATACTCTGTAACCGTGCCAATCAATATTTACCTTATCAGCATTCTCACGCGATACTGATCCATTGTTAAGAACTATTGCTGTCCGCTAAAACTCAA
>DLDC01000228.1 GCA_002480935.1 Prevotella sp. UBA7782
CTAGATATATCGGGTGAGCCGTATTTATGGCCGGCTTCACAGGCCTTTTTGGCAAGCTCATCACGCTGAACGAAGTTGACCTCACGTTTTACCGCTGCTCTTTTTCTTTCTTAATCCTGCTGGTTTTTGTTGGTATACCGCGTGTGTCGTGGCGCAAATTGCTGGCCATACTGTGTTGCGGTGCTTTGCAAGGTGTGCACTGGATGCTGTTTTATGGCAGCATCAAAGCCTCAAACGTGTCGATAGGCGTGGTTTGTTATGCACTGGTGGGCTTCTTCACAGCCTTTATAGAACCCCTGGTGTTTCATAAGAAAATATCGTTTACCGAGCTTCTTCTCTCAGCCCTGACACTGCTTGGCCTTGTGTTTATTTTTTCTTTTGATACACGTTATCAGGTTGGTATTGTTATAGGAGTGGCATCCTCACTGATAGCCGCTATATATATTACCTTGAATAAGCGATTCTCAGAAGGGGTCAGAACACGCAATTTCTTATTCTATCAGATGTTGGGTGGCACATTGGCCATGCTCTTTATACGGCCCATCTATCTGACTTTAGCCGGCATACACGAGCCTTCTGTAGTAGTTCCTGGTGACAGTGACTTGTGGTGGTTGCTTGCCTTGTCGTTGTTTTTTACGGTGGGTGCGTATATGTTGCAGCTTCTTAGCCTTCACAAACTCTCGGCTTTTACAGTAAATCTTACGTACAATCTGGAGCCAGTTTATTCCATAGCCATGGCATTTTTGTTCTTTGGCGAGGCCCGTCAGTTAAACTTCTCTTTTTATGTGGGTCTGTTCCTCGTGTTTCTTAGCGTCATTCTGCAAACGGCAAGAAGCCTAAGGGTGAAGCAACAGTCATGAGAGAGTGGCCGAACGCAGGCACCTATCCAAACACTGTACATAACATGAAGATCGTAAAAAAGGCGCACCATGAACTTTGGTGCGCCTTTATCTGTAAAGAATGATGTTGCTTTAGAAAGTATACTTCAGGCCAATCTGCCCACGCCAGCGAGAATAGTAGTCGCTGTAATTGCGATTGGCATAGCCTGCATCAAACTGATACACGCCGTTGCCTTTGTACGTAACGGGGCTGTAATAGATGCCGAAGCCGTCGCCATAGGTGTGACCCCAGTCTTTGTTGAGCAAGTTGCCAAGGTTGATGATGTCCAAGCTCAATTCTATAGAGTTGGTTTGTCCACACACTTTGAAGCTATACTTCTGAGCCAAATGGAAATCGAAGTGCTGCTCAAATGCCAAGTTATCAGCAAATCTCTTATAGTACTGGTTACGATGCTTGCTTAGATAAGAGTCGCTGGCTATCCAGTATTTCATGAGTTGGCGCTGCATATCTTGCGTGAGCACCTTGCCATGGTTGTCGCCAAACACGGCGTTGGTATAAGCGTTAGATACATACGACTTCTCCTCAAACTTCATTTGGTCTATTTGCTCGTCTGTAGGAATGAAGAACAAGTCGTTTCCGTTAGATCCATCTCCGTTTACATCACCATAATAATAGATGGAGTAGGGTGATCCACTCTTAGCTTGCCAAATGAGTCCTACGGTTGTACGCCACTGCTTCTGAGCGCCATAGTTGACGTGATAGTAGGCACTTGCCTGCAAACGGTGGGGCACATTGAATGCACTGTTGCCCAATTCAGGATCGTTAGAGTTGCGATATGTGTAGTTGTAGTTCCAGTTGCTCTGTGCCACAGACGATGTTCCGTTGTTGACAGACTCAGAGTGTGTCCACGTATAGCTTGCCATGAGGTCGAGTCCGAAGTTGAAATGCTTTTCAGCTTTCAGCGAGAGATTAACCGTATAGCCCTTAGATGTGTTGTAAAGCGCGTAGATATTAGAGAAGGCCGAGCCGTTGGTAACACGCGTGAACATGGGTCTGTTGTCCCAGTTGTAGCCGTATGTCTGACCATAAGTGTTGCCTGTCATGTCATAAGCCAGGTTCTTGTAGAGAATATCGTTGAGAGTCTTCGAATAGATGCCCTCAGCCGTCCAGTCGATGCCTAGCACATGGAAGTCGAAGCCCAAGTTTACCTTGAAGGTTTGTGCCAGTTTGAAATTGCGATCATAAACATTCAATGTCTGGTTTCCGCTGGCCTTAAGCTTCTGCTCATTGGGCGTCTGGCCGTTGGGGTCTAACAAAAGGTCCAGTCCTTTAGGGGAATAAACATTGTAGGTAGACATCTGTATGCCCGTATTGGCGTAGTTGTTGCTAATCCAAACAAAAGGAATTCGACCGGTGAAGATACCAATACCGCCACGAAGAATATATTTGCGGTCGTTGTTAATATCCCATCTGAAGCCCAAGCGGGGGCTCCACAGAGGTGTAGACTTGATGCGATAGTTGTTCTTAACGTTCCATCCCTTTTCAGCAGCATACTGGTTGAATGGTGCATTCTCAGAAGGCGTGTCGAAGAAGAGAGGTATTTCCATGCGCAGACCATAGGTTATCTGAAGGTTGTTGGCAGCATTCCACTTGTCTTGAGCATAGAAGCCAAGCTGTCCGGCCGTAAACTTGGTAGCCCACCGTGGGTCGCCCGTCACGTCAGTGTTGGCATGCCCGTAGCGATACTGGTAGATGTAAGCCTTTGTCGGGTCGAGCGTTCCAGCCATATAGTCATTATAATAGCTGTTGAAGTCGTCATAATCGTTGAAATAATACGTACCGTAAAGATCCTGTATGAAGAGGTTGGTGAATTTATACAGTTCGTTGTGCGTTCCGAAGGTAAGTGTGTGATTGCCTAGATACCAGTTCAGGTTATCCTCAAAGGTATAGATGTCCTGATCCAGTCTGTTGGCCATAGAAGAACGTTCGTTACCTATGTTCACCGTTCCGTTGCCCACACCCTTTATCGAAATCATTGGGAAAGGACTGCCCACTGCACGCTTGTCTCTCACACGCACGTAGCTCAGACGAGCCTCGTTGCTCAGTTTGGGTGATATGCGGCTCTGCAGCTCGGCGATATAAGAGTTGGTTACGCTCTTGAAGGGGTAGCTATAGCTATTGTCGTTGAGTGACGACTGTCCTCCGGTGTTGTTGAGCTGCTTGGCGTTAACCTGGCTCCAGCGCAAAGTGAACTTATTGAAGGTGTTGATGTTCCAGTCGAGCTTAGCTCCAATCTTGTCACTCTTAGTGTAGATGTCGGGCGAAGTGAACTCTCCACCGTATTCAACACCTTGCTTGGCAGCCATTTCTTTTATCTTCGTTAAGATGTCGCTGGCCTCAGTAGCATCCACTCTCAGGTCCTTTGAATCAAGACCGTAGTTGTTGGGATATTGCTTGTTGGTGTGCTCATAGTTAACAAAGAAGAAGAGTTTGTTCTTCACAATGGGGCCTCCGAGCGTTATACCGGTGTTGTATTCGCTTTGTTTCTGATATTTAGAGGCATATCCTGTACCGTCAGAGAAGGGATATTTATCGCCGATGAGGTTCTGGTTGTTGCCGTAATAATAAGCCGAACCGTGGAAGGTGTTGGTACCCGACTTGGTGATAGCGTTAATGGCACCACCCGTAAATCCACTCTGCCTTACGTCGAAAGGTGCTACATTCACCTGTATCTGCTCTATGGTCTCCATGGATAGGGGCTGTGTGCCAGCCTGACCTCCATTAGATCCTGCCGAGGTCAGACCAAACACGTCGTTGTTCATAGCGCCGTCTACCATGAAAGAGTTGTATCTGTTGTTTGTTCCGGCAAACGACATAGCTCCTCCGTTGGATGTAGTGAGCTGGGGATTGAGCCTGGTTACGTCGGCTATACCATGAGTGATACTTGGCATGTCGTTGATATAGTCGGAGTTGATACTCTGGGCGGCACCCGTCTTTGTGGCATTCAACCCGCTCTTTCCTGTTACAACCAGCTCGTCAAGCACTTTGGCATCCTCCTGCATGGTGCAACTCAAGTCTTGCGTCTCGCCCAGCAGAAGGTTCACATTGTTGAAGGTCTTGGTCTTGTGTCCCACATAAGACACATCCACCTTGTAAGGTCCACCTACACGCATACCCGGAATGGTGTATCGGCCATCGATGTTAGTCACTGCGCGATAGACTGTTCCTGAGGGCTGATGGGTAGCTGTAATGGTGGCTCCAATCACCGGCTCGCCCTCAGAAGTAATCTTTCCGCTAATACTCGACGTTGTTATCTGGGCCATCAATGTTGTGGCCGTGAGTAGCAATGTCACCAGAAAGAATAATTTTTTCTGCATAACTTAGTTAAAATTTAAATAAGAAAAAACACCTATTGGTTTTACTTTGCAAATTTAGTTAAATTAGTTCAAACATTCATTACAAAAACATGAAAAAATATCATCGGCCTGAATTATATTTAATATTTTGCTCTTTATCAAGCAATACACTT
>DLDC01000133.1 GCA_002480935.1 Prevotella sp. UBA7782
ACCTCCTAATTATTTATTTTTTAATTATTTATCTGTTTCAAAGTCATCTGCTTTCTGAGCTTCGCCTTGCGGTTCTGCCCATCCGGCATCCGAACTTCACCATCACCCTTTGCAATATCCATGCCACGAAGAAATACATTTACAAATGACAACAATTATTGTCTTGTTGGCAGCAAAGTATAATTTTATTTACCTTTCATGACAAACTTGTCACTTCATTCGGGCCACACACTAAGCCAACAAAGGCTCACCACATATTATATAAAGAGGAGATGAAAATCGACCTATAGGTCAAAATACTACTATCGGATAGGCGAACACGACTACACTAGCGACAATCAGACCCCCAGCCTCAGCGAAAACCTGCTCGTGGGTGTACCTGCCGAAACCTTTATATACGGTCAGCAGGAAGGATATATGTGCTATGGACTGTACAGCGGAGAGTTCCGCAAGTACAGCAACGACGACTTTCTGTCATACAACAAGGCCTATCTGCGTTTAACGAAGAGCGCAGCAGGAGCCAAGACTTTGTCTATCACCATCGACGAAACGCCCACAGGCATTAGCGAGGTGAACGATAGCAAGAAGCAAGACGCGCCCTATTACACCCTCAGCGGCACACGCCTGAGCAGCAAGCCCACCCATCCGGGCATCTACATACACAGTGGCAAGAAAGTGGTGTGGGCCCAATAACATTCTCACCACATCACTCATAGACAGCACAAGCCCCACTCTTCTGACTCACCCTATATATAAGGTGGCAGAAGGGTGGGGCTTGATGTTTTGCAAAAAGCATGGTTTCGGCTTGTAAAAAGGCCACTTTTACAACACGAAAGTGCCTATTTGGGCTTGTAAAAAAGGTACTTTTACAAAACAGCTTACAGCCAACTGATTATCAAGCTATTACGTTTGAGCTACCAGCCAACTGACATTCCCGTGCCTGAACCATATCTGTTGCCCTTCGCCACACCGTTGCCACGCTGCTGACCAGAGCCTATGATGTGGCCATAAGGGTCTTTGTAAGTGGTTCTGGTCTGCCCCCCTGAGGTGGTAGTCTCACTGCTTCCCGTGATATGCCCATAGCTGTCACGAAACGTGGTTCGCTGTTTGGCGCTGTTGGTATCTGTGGTGCTCGACCCTGTTATATGCCCATAACTGTCGCGATAGGTGGTCTTCACCCGCCCTCCGGACGTTACCTGTGTCTTTCCGGTGCCCGTAATATGCCCGTAACTGTCTTTATATACAGTGGTGGTGTTGCCATAGGCATCGGTGGTTGTGGTAGCTGTACCTATGATATGGCCGTAAGGGTCGCGCTGAGTCTCCACGGTGCGGTTGTTTTGTGCCTGTACAGCCACTGCAGAGGCAAGCATCAGAACTGCTAACAAAATTTTCTTCATCTTATAGTCCTTTCTTTTCCAGTTTCCTTCTGCCTGCAAATATAAACAATAAATGGCTATAAAGCAACATGCCAACCACTTTTTTTATCCAATCGATAAAAGCAGTTGGCATGTATATTTAGGGTTTGCCTACCTAAAAGCGGGCTGCAAAGGGCTGTCTATTCATAGTGCATAGACTTGGCAGGATGTATGTGCGAAATGAGGAAACTGGGCAAGACGAGCACCAAGAGGCAGATGACAAGGGTGCTGATGTTGAGTGCCAGAATGGCGGGCACGTTGAACTCGACAGGTGCTGTGCTTACATAATAAGTCTGAGGGTCAAGCTTCACAAAGCCAGTATAACGCTGCAGGGCCATCAGTCCCAGCCCCAGCACGTTGCCGAGAGCCAGTCCACGCACGATGATAAAGGCCGAGAGCCACAAGAAGATGTGCCTTATCTGGCGGTTTGTGGCACCCAGTGCCTTGAGCACACCTATCATCTGGGTGCGCTCCAAGATGATGATGAGCAGGCCCGAAATCATTGTTACGCCAGCCACAGCCACCATCAGGGCCAGGATAATCCACACGTTGAGGTCCATCAAGTCGAGCCATGAGAATATCTGCGGGTTCATCTCCTGCACCGTCTCAGTGTGATAGGTACTGCCATAATGGTCTATGGTTTTGTTAACCTTGTTCTCTACCCTCTGCGCCGTAGCATCAAGCTGGGAGAAATTACGTACTAACAACTCGGCACCACTCATCTGGTCAGACTCCCAACCGTTGAGCTTGATGGCCGTATAGAGGTCGCAGAAGCACATATTCTCGTCAAAACGGGTGAGATTAGTCTGATAGATGCCCGCTATTTTGAAGCGTCTCATTCGCACGCCCTGGTCGTTGATGAAGTAAGCAAACACCTTGTCGCCCGCCTTGAGCAGTAGTTTGTCGGCCATAATCTTGGATATGACAATCTGATTGGTGCTCTCCCGGTCGCTGAAGCGGGGCATCTGACCGGCTATGAGGTTCTCCTTGATGAAGTGGGTGTCATATTCCGGCCCTATACCTTTGAGGGCTACGCCCAGAAAATCGTTGTCGGTCTTCAGTATTCCCTGCTTATACGCGAAGCGTTCTACATGTGCCACGCCAGGAATATGGCGCAAGACGTTCATCATCGAGTCGTTCATCACGATGGGATATTGCTCCGCTGTCTGCATAGACATGAAGTTAGACACGGTGATATGGGCTCCGAAGCCTATCACCTTGTCTCTGATGGTGTGCTTGAAGCCTAGCACCACGCAGGTGGTAACAATCATCACAGCCAGCCCTATGGCCACACCTATGGTGGCAATGCGTATGGCCGGGCGCGACACCTTGCGCTTGCCGCTCCTGTCTGTGAATACTTTAGATGCTATGAAGAAAGGAAAGTTCATGCCGCTTAGTCCTCCTCCACCCTTCCAGGATAGACTTCGAGCGCCTTTCTAAGCAGGTCGAGGGCGCGACGGAGGTCCTCCTTCTTCAACACGTAGGCCACTCTGACTTGGTTGCGGCCCACTCCCGGCGTGGTATAGAAGCCGGCTGCAGGAGCCATCATGACGGTTTCGCCCTGATCGCTGAACGATTCCAGGCACCAGCGGCAGAAGCGCTCGCTGTCGTCTACGGGCAGTTTGGCAACGGTATAGAAGGCCCCCATGGGTATGGGAGAGTAAACTCCGGGTATGCGGTTAAGCCCGTCGATGAGGCATTTGCGGCGCTCCACATATTCGTCGTAGACGCTGCGCATGTAGTCCTCGGATGCGTCGAGCGAGGCTTCGGCCACAATCTGTCCTATGAGCGGGGGTGAGAGCCGGGCCTGGCAGAATTTCATCAC
>DLDC01000215.1:0-251 GCA_002480935.1 Prevotella sp. UBA7782
TCGTCGTGATTCACAAAGTGTCGGCTGCCACATACGGGGCAGCACGCAAATTTGTCTAAGGGATGCATAGTTTTAATTAATGTTGTACAGAAATCTTTTATACGCGTTCTGAGGTGCAATGATAACAAAAATATGCTACCTTTGCAAGCAAAACCAAAATAACTTTAGATAGTATGAAGAAGATTACAAGACTACTGGCAGCAACGCTCCTGATGTTTCCCCTGATAGCGACAGCACAACGGACGTTTGAA
>DLDC01000215.1:298-516 GCA_002480935.1 Prevotella sp. UBA7782
ATACGGCTAAAGTAAAGGTATTCCTGCCCAACGAGAAGAAGGCGACAGGCCGTGCCATCGTCATCTGTCCGGGTGGCGCCTATCAATTTCTCTCGATGGAAGCGGAAGGAACCGACTGGGCCGCATGGTTCAACAACCAAGGCATCGCCGCCATCGTACTCAAATACCGCATGCCCCACGGACAAACCATGGCTCCCATCAGCGATGCCGAAGAAGCA
>DLDC01000215.1:596-6224 GCA_002480935.1 Prevotella sp. UBA7782
GGCATCATGGGCTTCTCGGCCGGCGGCCA
Organism: Prevotella sp. UBA7782; assembly: GCA_002480935.1. The sequence continues at coordinate 626 of DLDC01000215.1, forward strand.
TCTGGCCTCTACCATTGCCACTCACAGCAAAATGGAGGCAAAACCCAACTTTCAGGTGCTCTTCTACCCTGTCATCACCATGATGCCCGGCTACACGCATCAAGGCTCACACGACAACCTACTCGGCAAGGATGCCCACAAGAAAGAGGAACGCGAATACAGCAACGACCAACAGGTGAGCCGCGCCACGCCAAGGGCCTTCATCGCCCTCTGCGATGACGACGACGTGGTGCAACCCGCCAACGGCGCCAATTACTATATGGAGCTTTATCGCCACGACGTTCCGGCTTCGCTCCACATCTATCCCGGCGGCGGCCACGGCTGGGGCATGAGGCCCTCGTTCAAGTACCATGTGGAAATGCTCCTCGACCTCAAGGCCTGGCTCGAGAGTTTTTAGGCTCGGGCAACAGCAGGTATCCCCACCCGAAGTGGGGATACAGAACCTTTAGAAAGGCACATATTTAACACAATACTATGATAAAGAAAACAAGAAACTGGCTTGCCATCTTACTGATGGCTCTGCCTTTAAGCGTGAATGCACAGAAATCTTTTGAAGTGAACATCTGGCCCAACGGCACCCCGGTAAGCAATGGGGTGAAAGACGACGTGGCCAAGATGAACGTCAACCTGCCTGCCGACAAGGCTAACCACGGCCGTGCCGTGCTCATCTGTCCGGGCGGGGGCTATGGTGGTCTGGCCATGGACAATGAAGGCACCAACTGGATAGACTTCTTCCGCAATCAGGGCATTGCCGCCATCGTGCTCACCTACCGTATGCCTCACGGTGTGAAGGAAGTGCCTATTGGCGATGCCGAAGAGGCCATGCGCATCATACGCAGGCATGCGAAAGAATGGAACATCAACCCCAATGACATTGGCATCATGGGATCGTCGGCCGGAGGTCACCTGGCCTCCACTCTGTCAACGCACAGCAAGGCCGACGTCAGGCCCAATTTCCAGATTCTCTTCTATCCCGTCATCACCATGAACCTGAAGCAGGGTCATCAGGGCTCCATACGCAACTTCCTGGGCACGCAGGCCGACGATGAAAAGGCACAAAAAGCCTACTCCAGCGACCGGCAGGTGCGCCGGCACCTCACCCCACCGTGCATTATCATGCTGGCCAACAACGACCGCGGCGTGCTGCCCGTATATAATGGTGTGGCCTACTACTCGGCCATGCGCACCCACGGCAACGACGCGGCACTGTATGTTTACCCCACCGGCGGTCACGGATTCGGCTTCAGACCATCGTTTACCTATCATGAGCAGATGCTCAACGACCTTACCACATGGCTGCGAAACCTGCCTTCGCCTAGAGAAGACGCCGTGCGCGTGGCCTGCATAGGCAACAGCATAACCGACGGAAGTGGCGTAGACATGCAAGAAGAGTTTGCCTATCCCGCACAACTGCAGCAGAAGCTGGGCAGCGACTACTTTGTGAAGAACTATGGCGTGAGTGCCCGCACGATGTTACAGCAGGGCGACCACCCCTATATGAAGGAGATGGCATGGCAAGACGCCAAGGCCTTCAACCCCAACGTGGTGGTCATCAAACTGGGAACCAACGACAGCAAGGACCTGAACTGGAAGTATGGCTATAACTATCAGGCCGACCTGCAGTCTATGATAGACACGCTCAGCGCCCTGCCTGCCCGTCCCATCATCTTCCTGGCCACCCCGATACCCGCTTTTAAGAACACCTGGACCATCAACGACTCGATCATTGGCAACGTCATATCGCCCATCATCAAGAAGGTGGCGCGGCATAATCATTGCGAGGTGATAGACTTTCACACGCTCTTCGCGCCTTATGGAGCTCTAGTGCAGCCCGACGGCATCCACCCGACAGCCGAGGGTTGTGGCAAGATGGCCGATATAGTGAGCGACGCTTTCGCCAAAGAGAAGGTGCTGAAGAAAGCCAGAAAGCGTGAGAAGAAGAGCAAGCAACAAGCCGATTAGCCTGCTTAACCTAACCTGCTGACTGACAGTAAGTTTACAATAATGCCCTTTTTGCGGTGCAAAAAGGGCATTATTGCGTGCCGAAATAGGCATTTTGAGCTTGTAAAAAGGCCTGTTTTATTTTTCCATATAGGCCTCGTCTGATTTTATAGTCCGGTGGTTCGTGCCTTGTTCTTCCTCACAAAGTCCTTCCACGAGCCATAGTGCGTGGCATCGGTAGAGGGTATGTGGCCCTGCAGATAGTGGCAGTAGGCAGCTGCCAGGGCGTCGGTAGCATCCATGAAATGGGGCATTTCAGACGGTGATATGCGTAGCATGCGCTGCAACATGCCCGCCACATGCTCCTTGGATGCCAAGCCGTTGCCCGTGATGGCCATCTTAATCTTGAGCGGGGCATACTCGTGTATGGGCACGCTATGGTGTATGGCGGCCGCTATGGCAACGCCCTGGGCCCGCCCCAGCTTGAGCATAGACTGCACGTTCTTGCCGAAGAAGGGAGCCTCGATGGCCATCTCGTCAGGCAGATACTCGTCTATGATGCCCGTGACGCGGTCGAACACCTTGCCCAACTTGAGATAGACATCCCTCTCTCGCCGCATGTCTATCACGCCCATCACCACGAGTTGCGCCTTATCGTTCACCACCCGCAGCACCCCGTAGCCCATGATGTTGGTGCCGGGGTCTATGCCCAGGATGATTTTTTCGCCTTGCTGCCTCTTCATAGATGCGTTATCTGTCCATGTAAGGGTTCAGGTCAAGCTCGTGGGCAATGGTGGTTGCCATGCCATGGCCGGGCATGATGTCGGTGTTGTCGGGCAGCTGGGCCAACATTCTGAGGCTGTTGATGATCTGAAACATCGAGCCTCCCTCAAAATCGGTGCGCCCTATGCTGTTGCGAAACAGCGTGTCGCCGGTGAAGGCCACGTGCTCTGCCTTGCAGTAAAAGGTTACCGAGCCAGGCGAATGGCCGGGCGTTTCGAGCACCACGAAGGTATGTGAGCCGAAGCTGATGGCCTCGTTGGCGCTGAGGAAGCGTTTGGGATGAGGATAAGAGCCCGTCAGGGTGATGCCAAACATCTCGGTGGCCTGCTTCTGCAAGTCGTTGATGAACGAGCTGTCGGCCTTGTCCACCTCCGGCAGGAGGCCGTAGCTGGCATACATCAAGTCGTCGCCGAAGTGGTGATCAAGATGTCCGTGGGTGCCCAGGAGCCTCACGGGGCGCAGCCCTTCGGCCTTGATATAGTCGGTGATGGCAGTGCGCTCAGCCTCATAATAGGCTCCGCAGTCTATAATGACGCACTCCTTGGTCTCGTCGCTCACCACATAACAGTTTTCGCGGAGCATGTTGCATTCAAAGCGTTTGATGTCTATCATACCGGCACGTATATTAAGTGTTTCTCCTTAAACCATTCCTCGCTGAACCATTGGCTGAGGTCGTCCACCTCAGCAAGATGCTTAAAGGGCCTTATCTCCTGTTGTATATCGCCTCCCTTGAGCACTATCACGCCGTTGGGCATGGAGTTGTGCTGGTCTTTGGCAATGTTCTTCTTCACGATGCGCATCAGGTCGGGCAGCGACATCACCGAGCGCGACACCACAAAGTCGAACTTGCCGTGCTCCTCTTCGCCGCTCTGCTGCACGATGCTCACGTTTTGCAGTCCGATAGCCGATGCCACCTCGTTGGCCACGCGTATCTTCTTGGCCGTGCGGTCTATCATCTGAAAGTTGACCTCGGGAAAGAGAATGGCCAGCGGAATGCCGGGAAAGCCACCCCCGGTGCCCATGTCGAGCACGTTGGTGCCGGGCCTGAAATGAATGAACTTGGCGATAGACAGCGAATGGAGCACGTGGTGCAAGTAGAGCGAGTCGATGTCCTTGCGCGATATAACGTTTATCTTAGCGTTCCATTCATGATATAACCCATCGAGCATTTGCAGCTGTTGTATCTGCTTTTGCGTGAGATGAGTGAAGTATTTCAGAATTTCTTCCATAATGACAATAAATCTTCTACAGCGTGCAAAGGTACTAAAAAGTTGATAATGGCCTTTCTTTATTTAACTTTTTTTCAATGCTTCTTGCTTAGTAATTCATGGAAAATGATTACTTTTGTACGAATTTAAATCTTTGACAACACGTGACTAAAGACGTAGTAAGAAAACGGGTGCGAGAGATTCTCACCCACTATCTTGAGCTTAACAATCATCGTAAGACTCCGGAACGCTATGCCATACTCGACGCGGTGTACACCATGAACCGGCATTTTACACTTGATGAGCTCGACAAGACGTTACAAAAAAGCAACTTCAGGGTGTCTAGGGCAACGCTCTATAACACCATGAAACTGTTTATCAAGCTGCGACTGGTGATTAGGCACCGGTTTATGAGCCAGACAGTGTATGAGGGCTGCTACGACAACGAGCAGCATATACACCAGATATGCACGATATGCGGCAAGGTGACCGAGGTGAACGTGCCCGCCATACAGCAGGCCATAGAGGGCACCAAGCTATACCGCTTTCGCAAAGACGGCTTCACATTATATATATATGGTGTGTGCTCTTCTTGCCAACGGCGCATCTCGCTGCAGCGCAACAGTCAGAAACAACAATAATATATTGAAAAATGAATACAGGTAAGGTAGATGTGCTCCTGGGACTTCAATGGGGCGACGAAGGAAAAGGAAAGATAGTAGACGTGCTCACGCCGCGCTATGACGTGGTGGCACGCTTTCAAGGCGGCCCCAACGCAGGACATACGCTTGAGTTTGAGGGTCAGAAATATGTGCTGCGCTCTATTCCTTCAGGTATTTTCCAAGGCGGAAAGGTAAACATTATAGGCAATGGCGTGGTGCTGGCACCCGACTTGTTTATGGCCGAAGCAAAGGATTTGGAGAAGAGCGGGCACCCTCTCAAGGAGCGTCTGCATATCTCTAAGAAGGCACATCTCATCATGCCGACACACCGCTTGCTCGACAAGGCCATCGAAGCTGCCAAGGGTAAGAACAAGGTGGGCACCACCGGCAAGGGCATAGGCCCTACTTACACCGACAAGGTGAGCCGCAACGGATTGCGTGTGGGCGACATCATGAGTGGCTTCAAGGAGAAGTATGAGGCTCATAAGCAACGCCACATGCGCATGCTCAAGGCCCTGGGATGGACCGACTTCAGCACCCTGGAGGAGACGGAGCGCAAATGGATGGAAGGCATTGAATATATGAAGGAGTTTAAGTTTGTAGACTCAGAGCACGAGATAAACCATATACTGCTCTCCGGCCGCAACATTCTGTGCGAAGGAGCGCAGGGCACGATGCTCGATGTGGACTTCGGCTCTTATCCTTTCGTAACTTCTTCTAACACCATCTGCGCCGGAGCATGCACCGGACTGGGCATCGGACCCAACAAGGTGGGCAATGTGTATGGCATCATGAAGGCTTATTGCACCCGCGTGGGCTCTGGTCCCTTCCCCACAGAGCTGTTTGACGAGACGGGAAAGCGCATTCGCGACCTCGGACATGAGTATGGAGCCGTGACAGGACGTGAGCGCCGCTGCGGATGGATAGACCTTGTGCAGCTGAAATACAGTATCATGGTGAATGGCGTAACGGAGCTTATCATGATGAAGAGCGACGTGCTCGATG
>DLDC01000185.1 GCA_002480935.1 Prevotella sp. UBA7782
ACGTCTTGGGTGGAATGGGTGGAATAGGAATCACACTGTTTTTTGTTTTACTGACATCTTCTCTGAAAGCTGGGCAAACAAACCTACCGAAAGATTAAGCCTTTTGATATACACCGCATCAGGATTACACCTTATATATAATGTACTCTTCCCCACGAATGTCCATCTACAATGCCAAGGACAATGGTGCAAACAAGGCTTGCGCTACAACATCAAGTGTCCTCTCATTACTTCACCCGTTTCTTCCTGATGATACCGACGAACTTGCGCAGGATGGCCGACTTGGGTTGGTGCGTCTGCACATAAAGCTTGGCCGCATTGCGATAGCTGGCCTCACCTGTAGAGAGGTACAGGGCTACTTGCATATAGGCTTTCACGTCAGTCTGACTCTTCATCTTATCGGGTTCATTCTCTATGCTGGTCAGTTCTGACATTACCTGCTGCTGAAAGTAGGCGCAGCCCTCTGCGTCATGCCGAAGCCAGGCGCAGATAAGCATCATGGCAAGGAACGGACGATTGCGGGCGGGTGTATCGAACTGATGGAAACGATAATTGTATATCTTATCCAGCGTTGCAGCATCATCCAATCGCTTCTTCTCATCTTGCTTCGAGGCCAGCCTACGCTCCATGATATCCAGCAACTTGGCCTTTACCGTGTCGAGCAGTCGGTCTTCCTGATACTGCTTGGGCAGGTTGGGGCGTATAACGTCTGTTTCCTTGAGGTTGAGCAACTTCACGGTGAGCAGGCGCGAGAACATGGTTACGGCCACCTGAAGCGTTATGCCGTTGGCCGAATGCTTCACCCCCACCACAAATCCCTTGTGTCCTTTAAGTTCGGTGGTGTTGAGTATCACCTCTTCGTTCTTTTCGAGATGCTCGAGGGTTGGGCTGACCTCCACCCTCAGTTTTTCATCGCAACACACATCTATGAAGCAACGCATCTCTGCCGTGCTGATGGTGATGTGCCGTTTGTTGCGATCGTTATAGAAGCGAAGAGTGGCAAAGAGACTGTTGCTACCGGTACATAGCTGTTCTAATTGCTTTCTGGAGCCCTTGAAGAAGAAGAAGCGGCGCATGGCTCCCACCACAACAGCCCTGCTGGTGGTGTAATGAGCCTTGACGGCCTGGGTGATGAACTTCTCATTTTCGGTGTCTATTCCCTGTGTAAGAAACAAATAAGGTGAGAAGGCCAGAAGCATGGGCAGGTTTTCTTGCACGCGTCGCGCGTTTTCGTGAGCCAGCTCCATTTCAGTGCCTTTGGGATTAGCCGACAACATGACATACCATCGTCCGTCTGCGTCACGGAAGTCTTGCGTCACTGTAAGGCATTGTGCAGAAACTGCGGATGCTGACTGTGGCAAATGTTGCGTTGACGAGAAGGTGCTGTCTTGTTCCATAGCTGTTGGGTATACAGTAATAACTCCTCCAAAGAGTCTTCTTTTTAGGTATAACAAGTTTATTTCCAAGTAGATAGAAGCGCATCTGTCATCATAACAGACTCCCGAAATCCCCGAAGCGCGAAATGCCTTCATCTCGGATGCGCCCTATCCTGTCTTTCAGCCTTAGCTGAGCGATCAGCCCGGTAAAGGGCAAAATCTGTGTGCAAAGATAGCAATAATTATGAATATCACCTAAAGAATATTCTATTATTTTTCAAACATTCGAACCCTGCCATCTGTCTGTCTCTGCACCCCTTGCCGACAACAGCAAGAAGCGTGCTGAGAGTCCTGGACATGGCCCTTGCCGCACAGTCACCATAAGACGGAATGGCATGTAGACAAGGGAGGTGAGATAAGACAAGACAAAAACGCAAAGGTTTACGTTTAATTAATACAGTATTTTGAACAACCTAACAACAAATTTACTATCTTTGCAATCGGAAATAAAAACACCAAAAATAATTACTAGCAAATCATGAAAGAATTAAAAGCATTGAACAAGCGTACGGCTCCTAAGAGCGTGATGCCTGAGAGAATCATTCAGTTTGGTGAGGGTAACTTCTTGCGTGCCTTTGTAGACTGGATTATTTATAACATGGATCAGAAGACCGACTTCAACTCATCAGTTGTTGTTGTGCAGCCTATAGAGCGCGGCATGGTGGACTGGCTCAACGGTCAGGACTGCCTGTATCACGTGAACCTGCAGGGCAAGGAGAACGGTGCTCCCGTGAACACGCTCACACGCATCGACGTTATCTCTCGTGCTTTGAACCCCTATACGCAGAACCAGGCTTTCATGGCTCTGGCCGAACAGCCTGAGATGCGCTTCATCATATCTAACACCACTGAGGCCGGCATAGCCTTCGACCCCGAGTGCAAGTTTACTGACGCTCCCGCTAAGTCTTATCCCGGCAAGCTGGTACAGCTGCTCTTCCACCGCTATAAGTTCTTTGAGGGCGATCCCAGCAAGGGTATGATTCTGATGCCTTGCGAGCTTATCTTCCTCAACGGACATCATCTGAAGGAGTGCATCTATCAGTATATCGAGTTATGGAAAGACGATTTTGGCGCTGATTATGAGGGCTTCAAGGAGTGGTTTACTAAGTACTGCTATGTTTGCGCTACACTGGTAGACCGCATCGTGCCGGGATTCCCACGCGACACCATCAAGGAGATACAGCAGAAGATATGCTATAAGGACAATCTTGTTGTGAAGGCTGAGTGCTTCCACCTCTGGGTGATCGAGAAGGCTGAGAACATGACCATCGAGCAGATGAAGGAGGAGTTCCCGGCAGAGAAGGCCGGACTGCATGTGCTGATCACCGATAACGAGAAGCCATATCATGCTCGTAAGGTGACATTGCTGAACGGTCCTCACACGGTGCTCTCGCCTGTGGCTTATCTGAGTGGCGTGAACATTGTGCGCGACGCTTGCGAGCACCCCGTTCTGGGCAAGTATATACACAAGGTGCAGTTTGACGAGCTCATGCAGACCCTCGACCTGCCTATGGAAGAGTTGCAGAAGTTTGCCAAGGATGTGCTGGAGCGCTTTGAGAATCCGTTTGTTGACCATCAGGTGACGAGCATCATGCTCAACTCGTTCCCGAAATATGAGACACGTGACCTGCCCGGCGTGAAGATTTACTTGCAGCGCAAGGGCGAACTGCCTCAGGGCCTCGTCTTCGGCCTGGCTGCCATCATTACCTATTATAAGGGCGGCAAACGTGCTGACGGCGCAGAGATTAAGCCGAACGACGACCAGAAGATTATGGACAAGCTCACAGAGCTCTGGGCTACCGGCGACACACAGAAGGTTGCTGAGGGTGT
>DLDC01000202.1 GCA_002480935.1 Prevotella sp. UBA7782
AGAACTCACGCTGGTACACCGGCGGTGGACTCTATCGCGACGTGAACGTTATCCTTACTCCCAAGCGACTCTATTTTGAGCGGCACCCACTTTATATAACCACCAAGAACAACAATGAGGTAGACATACAGGCCAACCTCACTTATCAAGACCGCGTAAAGGCGGTGAGGCTGGGCGTGCGCATCCTCGATGCCAACGGCAAGGTGGCTGCCGAACAAACATCCGACTTGACCTATTATCCCTCATGGCGCACTCGCGAATACAAATTGCCGCCTGTGGCCATGCCCAATGCCCATGTGTGGGATCTCGACAACCCTTATCTATACACCGCCGAGGTAACTCTATACGACTCATTAGGTCAGGTAGCCGACCGCGTTACCGAGCCTTTCGGCATCCGGACCATTTCTTTTGGTCCTGAATACGGCTTCAAGCTCAATGGCAAGAAGGTGCTGCTCAAGGGCAATGCCAACCATCACGGGCTGGGCTGTCTGGGCGCTGCGGCCTTCCCCAGGGCCATTGAGAAGCGCATCAAGCTGCTCAAAGAGTTTGGCTTCAACACCATCAGATGCTCACACAACCCCTATAGTGAAGACTTATATAAGTTGTGCGACAAGTATGGCGTGCTCGTGGTAGACGAGCTGTATGACAAATGGCTCCAGCTCTACGCCGGTGGCCGGAAGCCATGGAACCAGATATGGCAGTATGACGTGAGCGAATGGGTGCAGCGCGACCGTAATCATCCCAGCGTTATATTATGGAGCCTGGGCAACGAGCTGCAGCAGATGGCCAACATGGATTACAACGACTGGGGCGTAACCGACTACAGACTGCTCAAGACCCTGCTGCACAGATATGACACCACGCGCCTCACCACCGTGGCCATGCACCCCCATTATCGCAGTCTCGACACCAACGACAAGCCTGCACCGCTGGCCGTGGAGACGGAAGTTAACAGTTACAACTATCGTTACATGTACTTCCCTGGCGACGCCAAGCTCTATCCCAACAAGACATTCTTCCAAAGTGAGGCCAGCACAGCCGATATGGGCCCCAACTTCTTCTGCATGGACCTGAACAAAGTAATAGGACTGGCTTACTGGGGACAGATAGACTACATCGGCGAGAGCAAAGGATGGCCCTATAAGGGATGGGATCATGGCTCTTTCTACCTTGACCTGCAACCTAAGCCTATTGCTTATTTCCTGAAGAGCATGTTCACCGAGCAACCCGTAGTGCACGCAGCCGTTCTGGAGAAGCAACAGGGCGTGAAGCAGTGGAACGGTATCAATGTGGGTACAGCCGACATGTCTGAGAACTGGAACCGTAACGCGGGCGACACGCTCACGCTGAACATCTTTACCAACTGCGATGAGGTGGAGCTCAAGCTGAATGGCAAGTCGCTCGGCAAACGCACCAACAGCATGGACCCCAAGCAACGCGACAAGATAGTATGGAACAACGTGACGTGGCAAGCCGGCAAGCTGGAAGCCATTGGCTACAGAAACGGAAAGGCTGTAGCACACCATCAGTTGGAAACAACGGGCAAGGCTGTAGCGCTGAAGGTGGTGCCCGACGCTGAGACATGGCACGCCGACGGAAATGACTTGCAGCACGTAACCATCTATGCCGTAGACAGCAAGGGCCGGAAAGTGTTTGATGCAAACAACGAACTGACCTTCCTCGTAGACGGAGATGCCACGGTGGCAGGAGTGAGCAACGGCGACATGACAACCGATGAGAACCTGGCTGGCAATCGAATAAGACTCTGGCAAGGCTCAGCCATGGTTGTTCTGAGAGCCGGGACAAAGCCAGGCAAAGTGTCGCTGAGCGTACGTTCAAACATCAAGAACAAGGATTTAAAACTTCAGACTTTCTGATATGAAGCTCAACACACACAGACTCATCGTGCTTGCGCTGCTATGCGCAAGCACCCTTTCACTATTTGCAAAAGACTATATAGTAACAGACTACGGGGCAAAAGGCGATGGCAAGAACCTCGACAGCAAGGCCATCAATGCCGCGATAACCACGGCAGCAGCCAACGGTGGCGGAAGGGTGATTGTGCCGGCCGGCTCTTATCTGTGCGGAAGCATACGTCTGAAGAGCAACATAGAGCTGCATCTGGAGGCTGGAGCCACCATCATTGCCACCACTGATGCCAAAGCCTACGACCCCAGTGAGCCTTTCAACTTCCCGGAGTATCAGGACGGTGGACATACTTATTTCCACAACAGCCTGATATGGGCTGAGGGACAGCACAACGTGGCCATCACGGGATTTGGAAAGATAGATGGCGAAGGGCTCACCAAGCAAGACACAGAGAAGGCTGGCAACGTACAGGGAGGCAGCATAGGCATGGGCGACAAGGCCATAGCGCTGAAGGCGTGCCGCCAAGTGAGCATTCGCGACATCACCATCTATCGGGGCGGCCACTTCGCCATCATCATGACGGGATGCGACATTGCCCAAATAGACAACGTGACGATAGACACCAACCGCGACGGAATAGACATTGACTGCTGCAAATATCTCACTATCAGCAACTGCAAGGTAAACACACCGCACGACGACGGCATCGTCTTGAAGGCGTCGTACGCGCTGAAGCGGCCCGTGACCTGTGAGCACATCGCCATAACGGGCTGCGTCGTCACGGGATATAAGCTCGGCACGCTGCTCGACGGCACCTATGTGCCCGAACAAGTGGGCTGGGTTTGCGGACGCATCAAGCTGGGCACGGAGAGCAATGGCGGATATAAGAACATAGCCATCAGCAACTGCACCATGATGTACAGCAGCGGACTGGCCTTCGAGGAGGTGGACCAAGGCCGCATGGAGAACATCGTGGTGAGCAACATCACCATGAACCATGTGCACCACTACCCTATTTACATTACCACAGGATGCCGAAACAGAGGACCGAAAGAGAACACCAACGTGAGCTACGGCGCTGACATCAGTATAGACAATGTGGTGGCACAAGACTGTGACAGCCTGGCCGGCATCATCGTAACAGGTATGCCAGGCCATCCGCTGCGCAACATCAGCCTGAGCAACATCTATTGTGAGTATCGAGGAGGGGGCGAAGCCTATCCTCAAGGCAAGTCTTACAGAGAGCAGGGAACCAACTATCCCGAGCCTCGCTGGGCCGGTCCGACACCCAGCTACGGCCTCTACGCACGCCACGTGAAAGGCTTGCGGGCACAAAACGTGAGGTTCTCGTTGCTCAGGCCGGACGCACGGCCGGCTGTTATCACCGAAGACGTGACCGACGAGCAGCTCGATGTCAAGACCATAGAACACTGATGGCGGCCTTGCAAAGGCCCTTAGGCTCTTAACCGAACAAAGCCCGCAGGGCTTCCTCTACTTTCCTTACAGGATGAAGTTCAATGTCCAGATGCTTACCCTTGAGCGTCTGGACATTATATTTTGGTAGAATGATGTGCTTGAAGCCCAACTTCTCGGCCTCAGCCACACGTTGCTCTATTCGGCTCACGGGTCTCACCTCGCCGCTCAGTCCCACTTCGCCACACATGCACCAGCCTGTTTCGATGGGCGTATCAACATTCGATGAGAGCACGGCGGCTATCACGCTCAGGTCCATAGCCATATCGGTGACGCGCAAGCCCCCCGCTATGTTCAGAAACACGTCTTTCTGCATCAGCTTAAAGCCCACACGCTTTTCCAATACAGCCAGCAGCATGTTGAGCCGACGCTGGTCGAAGCCCGTGGCCTGACGCTGTGGCGTGCCGTAAGCCGCACTAGACACAAGAGCCTGCGTCTCAACCAAGAATGGCCTGACGCCCTCAATGGTGCTGGATATGGCCACACCCGACAGTCCGTCATGCTCTTCAGTGAGCAACAGTTCCGAAGGATTGCTCACCTGCCTGAGCCCGTATTGCTGCATCTCGTAGATGCCCAGCTCTGACGTAGAGCCAAATCGGTTCTTGATGCTGCGCAAGATGCGATACAGATAGTGCTGGTCGCCCTCAAACTGAATAACGGTGTCTACGATATGCTCCAGTATCTTAGGTCCGGCCAACGACCCTTCTTTGTTGATATGACCGATGAGTATGACCGGCACGCCGCTGGTCTTGGCAAAGCGCAGCAGGGCCGAGGCACACTCTCTGACCTGCGACACGCTGCCCGCCGAGCTGTCTACGTCTTCCGTCTCTATGGTCTGTATGGAGTCTACTATCACCAAGTCGGGCTTCACCTCTTTTATTTCGGCAAAGATAGCCTCAAGCGATGTCTCACTAAGTATATCCACATTGTTGCCGTCAGTGGCATTACCCGAATGCTCCAAGATGCGGTCGGCGCGCATCTTGATTTGCTGCGGACTCTCCTCACCGCTCACGTAAAGCACGTGCTGACCTATGTGCAGCACGGTTTGCAGCGTGAGCGTACTCTTGCCGATGCCCGGTTCGCCACCCAGCAGGATGATGCTTCCCGGCACGATGCCGCCTCCCAGCACACGGTTGAGCTCGGCGTCGCCCGTGTCTATGCGTGGAAGGCCTTTCGACGAGATGTCCTTCAGATGCTGCGACTTGGCATGTGCCACGCCTTGGGCGGCCCTCACGCTGTGGGCGGCATTGCGTGCTGCCGTGCTGCCCGTATCGGCCGATATTCTTATCTCCTTGAAAGTGTTCCACTGACCGCAGCTAGGACACTTGCCAATCCATTTGGGTGAGTCGTAGCCACAATTCTCACACACGTATGCTATCTTGTCTTTTGCCATATCTTCTTCGAGTTTTATAATCTTTCTTCCATCACATTTGCTTTATCGCCCGGCCTTGCGAGTCTCATTGTTTCGTGAAAATCGCGTTAGCCGCTGATACTCTTTCTTCGTAAGACGCATGAACGAACCGTGCTGAGGTCCTGTAACGCCCTGAATATCCACAGGGTCGTGGAAGTTGCGCAGATGAGCGTCTGCCTGACAGATGCGGTAATGTTTGGGGCGGTCAGAATATTGTATGTAAGCCACCCGCCACGTGCTGTCGCCTATGAGCTGAAAGGCTGACGCGCCCTCACACTTCTTCTTGCCTTCAAAGTTCACATAGTCGGTGTCTGAAGGTTCCTTCCAAGGGCCTCGGAGCGTGGGTGCCGTGGTGGTGAAGATGCCGGGCTGTCCGCCCTCTTTCTTGATGAGCATGTGGTAGAGACCGTCTGAGGGTAGATAATTGATGTCGGCATCTATCGTGGCATAGCCCCAGTCGAAGAGCAAACGGGGCTTGGTGATGTGGGTGAACGACTCGTCGGCGTAAGAATAATACATTCTGTCATATTTCTCCTCGTCACGGTTGAGCATGGAGTAGTAGATGAAATAGCCACCCTTCTTGCCGTCGGGCCACCGATAGCTGCCGTCCCAGAATATTTGGGGAGCCCAAACGCGGCACACACCCGCATAGCTCTTGTAGACATCGGGGCTGGAAGGGTCGCAGAAGATGCCGGGGCCCTGTCGGAAATCGAAGGTCACCGACGACCATGTTATTAGGTCTTTGCTCTGCAACAGGTCGATGCCATAATTGTCCCACCGGTGCGAACGGCGCACGCACATGTCGGTTGTCACCATCAGATAGCCTTTTCCGTTATGTTTTCTGCATATATATGCGTCTCTCGTACCACCTTCTATACGCGCGTGAAGGGTGGGACTGAATATAGAATCGCCGCCCAGTATGTCTTGATAATGCAATCCGTCGCGGCTCACGGCATAGGCCGTCCACTCACCCTTGTCGCTCATGTGGCAATAAAGATAGCCATAAGAGCCTTTCTGAAGGTTTTGCGCAGAACAACAGAATGAGACAAGGAGCCACAGAGGCAAAATGAGATGATATTTCATGCTTATTGGTTTTTGAATGCAAATATAGCAAATTAATCTGACACTTCGCCCATGA
>DLDC01000121.1 GCA_002480935.1 Prevotella sp. UBA7782
AGTGTTGCGGAATTAAGGTTTATTACTTATTGGTTGTTCGTCACTAAAAGTATCGTCACCCTGCCATGCGCCGCCGGCCACATCGGCCCCGGCATCTGAAACCTTTCTGAACACCCACAGCTTCTGGCCGGGATAGTTGACGATGATGCCCACTGCCACACCCACTATCATCTTGACAATGATGTAATTGAAGCCCGAGAGCTCGGTGAATAGCCACGTACCGGTGGAGTTGAGCAGGATGGAGAGTGCCCAAACACAAAGATAGCGCAGGGCAACATATTTCTTTTTACGGCCCGAATTGCCGAACACATACTTCAGATTGATGCAGCAATTGGTCACTCCTCCCGACACGCAGCCCACGAGATTGGACAGGGCATAATAGATGCCCAGCCCTTCTGTGAGCAGAATGGTTACGCCATAGTCTACGGCAGTGGCTACTACCGACGACATTTCGGCCTTGATGAAGAGCTTAAGCTCACGCCTCAGCTTGAGAAATTGAGAATGATGCCTGCCACACATAATACCAATAAAGCATAAAACCCGCCCAGCAAGTCATCGGCCATCACCCAAAAGGCGCCCTGACGTCGATCTAAATGCTTGATGCCAAGCGGCTTCACTATATCGAAAAAGCGGAAGAGCACGAGGGCAACCAGTCCTAATACTAGCTGCTGACCGGCTGTAAAGAGGGGCGCGGCCAATAAGGCCATCCACATACCCACCATCTCATCTACCACAACACGGCTGGGATCGTCGCCCCAAAAAGGCTGTACCTTGGCTGTAGCCCAAGTGCCCACGAGCGTGAAAAGCACCACGAGAACCAGCGTAAGCACCGTAAGCACGCCCACAGAAAGCCAATGCAACAAGACCAGCCAGATGAGCAAGGCCACCACAGAACCTGCTGTTCCGGGGCCATAGGGAAAGAAGCCACTGCCAAAACCGGTGGCTAGGAACATAGGAAAGAAGGGAGGGTTGATACCGGGGATATAATTCTTGTTGTTCATGCTTCTCCGTATTGCTGATTAAAAATGACAGATACCCAACCACGCAGGGTGGACAGAAAAAAGCTAATACATAGCATCCGGCAAGGTATGTAGCCCTGCCGGTAGACCCAAATGCGTATACTGGAGGTGAGTTTGCTTAACTGAAAAGTGTACAGCTGCTCTGCTCTATTCATCATCATGATGATGCAAAATTACGAAGAATATCCAAATCACATGCTAATCTGTGCTTATATTTTTAAGTATTTACCGAAAAAGGGCGTAAAAAGAACAATTTACGGAACTAAAAGTACACTTAAGGACAACATAAAGCGATCAGAAGGCGATAAGGAAATACTTTTTTTGCACAACTGCATACATCATCTCAGCAACTCGCACGGGTCATTTGAAAAGACAAGCGACAGACCGTGCCCGCCTGCTTATACCTTGAAAACGTTGTAACAAAAAGGCAGGCAGCCTGCCGTATAAGCCGTAAAGAAGCAGAAAAGAGACAGCCACACGCTGAGAAAGACAAGCGCAAGAGATGGGATTACAATCTGAGCCAGTGAGAGACTGTGCCGTCGGGCATACCGCTCACGGCATGAGTGCCGGCCTCATAAGCACACTCCAGCAAGGCGATGATGCGCACGGAAGAACAGTTCTCCCACATTCTGAAGTCTACATCTTCTGAATAGGTGTTGGCAAAACGCAACAACTTATCGAGGTCAAACTGCTCAGCGGCTACGCCGGCACCCTCGCACTCAGCGTCGAAGGCATTGCACTCCTGCTCTATATGTACGGGAACCATGAGGGCGGGCTTGCCCATATACAGCGCCTCACACACCGACTCGAAGCCTGCCGTAGTGGCATAAGCCTTGCAGTTGGCCAGTGAGTGGAGGAAAGCCTCATCGTCTATGAGGTGGAAAGACAAGGTATCATCTATCTTGGTTACCGTGTCGGCTCCCTTCTTATCCCAGAAGAAGCGCAGCTTCACGCTGGGGTGTGCCTGATGCCATGCCATGACTTGTGTGGCGAAACCCGCATTGAGCATGTAGCCTGTGATGTAATCGCCATGGTGGCGGGGAGCATCAAGCACCTCCTGCCTGAGCAAGGGAGGCACCACAGAGAGCTTTTCGCCGGCACAGTCGGCATAAGGCCGCATGGAAAGAGCCAGCACCTTGGTAGCTGCAAGGCAGGTGAGGCGCGTGTAACGACACAACCACCGGCGGCTGTAAGAATGAGCTTGAGGAAACCGGAAATCGGGATGCAGGAAGAGATATTGATGGGCTATGCACACCTGAGGCACGTTTGGACGAAGCAGATAGAACGTCATGCCACACAATATCTCATAAAAATTGACCACTATATCGGCTCCGCTCTCCTGTATGCTACGGTATATCTTACGAATGCCATAAAGGTATTTGGGGGTGCGCAACAAGTTATAGAACGCCGTGCGCACATGAGCTATGTGACAATTATTGGACGATGGGATAAAGTTAAGGCTTTGGAACGTTTCGACAGGCGCCTTTACCTTACGCAAGAAGAAATCGGGGAACTGGCGCGCTCGGCTCTTTCCTACAAGTATTTTCACTACTTCATGACCATTCTCACGCAACATTCGCTCTAATGTCAGGGCCTGCGTGAGATGGCCTCTGCCCTCACCCTGAACTACAAACATCACTTTCATACGCAATATATTAGGCCGCCGCCGATGAGTTGGGCATTGCGGCACGAGTTAATTCACGTTAGCAAAGGTCGCAAAGTATTGTTTCTTTTTCAATGCAACGATATGACATAAGTATGAAATCATGCAATGAAAACCAATTTATCCCTTCTCTGGGGTGCTCATTACCGTCTTTTATGGCATTGAGATGCGGATAGGGTGGCAAAAGGAAAGGCATAAAAAAGGCTGCCCGCTATGTGGCAGCCTCTTGGATATAGATGAAAAGTTGAGTTGATTACTTGTTATAGAACTTCTTTCCGTTGCTGATTACAACACCCTTGTAAGCAGCTGATACGCGCTGGCCTGCAAGATTGTAGAGCACATTGTCTGCTTTGGCAGCATTGGCCTTGATGTCATTGATGCCAGTAACAACGGTGAGCTTGATAGGACGTATCTCTACAGCCTTATTATAAGCACCGTTTACAACAGCCTCCAGACTGTACTTGGTGTCTGCCTGAGCATCCTTCACTACATCAGTGTTGCCATAAATCTGAACCTTGTTGCCTTCAGCATCGTTGATGTAATAGTTGGTGTACTTACCAGATACCTCTGATGTAATAGTACCCTCAACCACGATATAGTCTGCCTTGTGGTTAACGATCTCGGCAACAGTGCACTTAACAGGATCAACGCCGGTAGAGTCGCCCGTCACAGCCAGGTTGTCGGCATTGGTATCGTCATTTTTAAGGAAGTTAGGAATAAGTCCGCCCTTAAGCGTGAAGTTGCCCTTCACTGAGCCATTGAGTGTCTGACCCTGCTTCATAGCAATGCCCAGACCTTGCAGGATAATGGCCTTGCCACCTTCACGAACGTATGCGTAGTCGCCATCTACATAAGCAACAGTAGCATTAGTGAACTTCAGGTTTACATAATTCTTTTCAGCTGTGAAAGCATTAGCCTCAGCTACAGTAGCATCGGTGTACTCCTTAACAACAGCAACCTTGCCGTGATAAGTGAGGTAGCAACCTTTGTCTAACTCAGGAGTGCCTTTAAAGCTCGTCAGTTTGCCACGAACGATAACAGTGTCGCCCAATGCGAGCTGGTCGAGTGAAGTAAATCTTGCCTTGTTCAGATCATAGCAAGCGTATGCCTCAAGCTCTGAAGCAGCCTGACCATCGTCAGAGATGTAGAAAGTAAGGTTGCCATACGTGCTGAGTTTGGTATTCTGGCTTGACTTATATGTGCTGACAATACCCTTAACCTCAACTGTGTCTGTAGGGATGTTGCCACCGTTGATGAGTTGGAGAGCCTCAGCCACGGTATAGGTCTTAGCTGTAACAGCCTTTACAAACTCTTTAGTTGCAACAGAGCTCTGCTTATCACCTACATAAGCGATAGCCTTTACGGTTGTTGTAGCATCAAGTGTGAAAGGCGCTGTGTACTGTGTAGCACGGTCGTCAGGGTCTTGTCCGTCTGTGGTATAGTAAATAGTAGAGTTCTCAGGGCCTGAAATCGTAACCGTGGTTGACTCTTTAAACGGTGTCTCACCGCTGATGGTGGGAGCTGCTACAGTCTCGCCTGGCTGAGAACCACTAGCAGGAATCAACTCTATACTCTTAACATAAACTGCATTAGCACCAGAAGAAGCTATAGTAAAAGAAGCAGAAGAACTAGTGGTCGTTAGCTCAGCAACCTTAGTTTGAGCCCTCTCACCTTCTCCGGAATCTTCGACAGTAGCATTCAAATCACCAATAGACAACTTAATTCCATGGCTATAAGTGCCAAATGTAACCTTTAAGGTATATCCTCCCTCACAATTTACTGTTGGAGAAACCAACTTTCCGGTGGTCTTCTTCATCTGAAGAACCTTTGCAGAAGAATTATACATACAATCTTTCTTGGTCCAGCCAGTATATGTATTGCCATCACTTCCAGGTAGACCAGATTGTATTGCAGCAGCATAAGAACTGCCAATACCTTTAAAATCAGTAAAGGTTACTGTGCCAGAAGTTGAGCTGAGCTCAATAACTGACTTCTCCTCAGCCTGAGCTTGAATACCCAATAATCCAAGAACAAGCAATAATGAGTAGCGTAAAATTTTGTTCATATGATAAATATTTAAGTTAATAAATCTCTTTTAGCCAAAACTTCGATTACAAAGTTAGATATATTTATCGTATTCAGATAAGATTAGCGGTTAAAAAAACGTAAAGGTTTGACTACAAACATGTTAAAAAAGCCGACGGACGAATGAGTTGTGTTATCAAAAACCACATAAATGTTAACAGAAACGTACTGAACAAAGCCATAAAAAAGAAGATTGAAAGACAGTTGCGTCCTAAAGCGACAGTCTTTCAATCTTGATATATCTCAATAAATTGTCAGGCAGAATTACTTAGAAGAGGCTTCTGGCTTGCTCTTCTTGGCAGTTTTAGTTGCCGCAGACGACTTTCTGGTGTGTGAAGGTGCCTTTTCTTTCTTTTCGAGCAGCTCGTTCTCCTCTGCTTCTATCTTGCTTATCTTTGCCTGCAGACGTTCTATTTCCTTATCTTTCATCTCTATCTCATCACCTTGGTTCTTGATAGTGGTGAGCAAGGAGTTCAGCTCGTCATTGTCGATATCGTCAGGATAGAGCGAGTTGACACGGCTCATGAAGTCGCCCAGAATATTCATGTAATTGGTGAAGGCATCAAACGGACTGCTGTAAATGCCTCTGTCAAGTCCCACATTAGACGGTTTGGTGGTCATAAAGCGGAAGTTGTTGCTGGCTTGCAGGTAATCCCAGTCTTGGTTGATGCGCGGATCGTTGGCTATTCTGACGCGGTCGGCGATGGAATAGAGCTTGTTGAAGGCTTCTCTCTGCATGGGGTTACCCAGCCAACAGCTCACATCACGCTCCTCATCTACCCAACTCAGAGTGTCGGGCACGTCCAGTTCGCCTACACTCTTCATTTTCTTGCATATCTCAGTAGGTGTAGAGAAGGTGATGCCACGTGCCTTAGCACAGTCGGGTATGGCATGCAGGAAGTCGAGAATGTTGCTTGACAGCGGCTGTGCAATGCCCAAAGCAGACAACTCCATGAATATGTTGATGATCTGTTCTTCGGGTGGCGTCGCGGCAATCTCGTCGCAGTAGGTGTCGGCAAAGAGCGGATAGCCCTCCCAATTGCTGTTGTTGAAGCGCAGGGACACATCATCGCTCAACCCCACATCACGCAACAGAAGTTTCAGCTTGGGTGCCAACGCACAGTGATAAACATAATGTGGCGACTTCCAACCCAGCACATGCTTGGCTCCTTCGGTGAGCATACCCTTGAAACCCATCTGTGAAGCTTGCAATCCAATGTCATCTGAATAGATGAGAGAGGAGTTGCGAAGCACCTGGGGCTTCTGTCCGAAGTACTCATATATCTTAGCTGCCTGCCTTTTCACCTCATTGGCAAAGCTCTCTTCGTTTACCAGTGAGGCTAAGCCATGCGAATAAGGCTCGGCAAGAAACTCCACTCCGCCCGTTTCATTCAGCTCTTGTAGTTTCTCAAGTACTTGCGGCGCATGTATCTCCAGCTGTTCCATACCCACCCCGGAGAGCGAGAAGGCTACCTTGAAATAGCCCTTATGGGTGCGGAGCATGTCCAAAAGGGTGTTGAGAGCAGGCATATACGAGCGCTCCGCTATATCGCTGATGCTCCTCTCATTCTCAAAATCATCATAATAATAGTGGTCTGTGCCAATATCAAAGAAGCGGTAACGCTTGAGATGTATGATTTGGTGTATCTCAAAGTATAAGCAAATTGTTTTCATTTTTTGACGGTTGATTGTTCTGTTAAAGTATTTATTGTTTATTTCCAGCCCAACGTTTGCAAGTAGAGCTGATGTATCCACGCGCCTACTTTCTCCCATGTTATTTGGTCGACTTCCTTTTTTCCCTCTTTTTGAAGGTACTCAAAGAGGCTCTTGTTATGGCATATAGAATAGATAGAGTCGGCAAGTGCGTGAATATCCCAGTAGTCTACCTTGATGCAATTGCTCAGTATCTCAGCGCAACCACTCTGCTTAGAGATGATGGTAGGCGTGCCGCACTGCATGGCTTCGAGTGGCGATATGCCGAAAGGCTCGCTCACCGAGGGCATGACATAGACATCAGAGTCTTTCAGGCATTGGTAAACCTGCTTGCCACGCATGAAGCCCGGGAAGTGGAATCTGTCGGCAATGCCTCGCTCAGCTGCCAGGTATATCATCTGATTGAGCATATCTCCAGACCCCGCCATGCAGAAACGGATGTTCTTTGTGCGGTGAAGCACCATGTTAGCAGCCTCGACAAAGTACTCAGGACCTTTCTGCATGGTAATTCTGCCAAGGAATGTAACCACCTTTTCCTTACCGTTATGGTCTGGGCGGGGAATGTCTTGCAGCTCTTTGCGCAGCGGATAGACGGCGTTATGCACCGTGAACACCTTTCTAGGATCTTGATGATACTGATTGATGACGGTGTTGCGCGTCAAATCACTCACGCACATGATGCAGTCGGCATTGTCCATACCGTCTTTCTCTATAGAATAGACCGTAGGGTTGACGTGACCACGCGAGCGGTCGAAATCTGTGGCATGAACATGTATGCACAATGGTTTTCCACTCACTTTCTTGGCATGTATGCCTGCCGGGAAGGTGAGCCAGTCGTGTGCGTGGATAATATCAAAGTCTAACGTGCGTGCCACGACGCCCGCAATGATAGAGTAATTGTTTATCTCTTCATGCAGATTGGCAGGATAGCCGCCCGCAAACGACATGGCTCCGAGGTCGTTTACGTTCATATACCGGAAGTCTGAGTATATATGGTCACGCAGTTTAAAGTACAAGTTAGGGTCCATAATCTTCCCTACCCTGCCTTGTACATAATTATAATCAACGTCTCTCCACACGATGGGCACGCAATTCATGGCCAGGATGTGCGCATTGGTCTGGTCCTCATCGCCCCAGGGCTTAGGCAAACATAACGTGATGTCTACGTCGCCCTGTGCATGGAGGCCTTCAGCAATACCGAAATTAGCCGTAGCCAATCCGCCATATACATGTGGGGGATACTCCCATCCAAACATTAATACTTTCATTTCGTTATGCCCTCCATGGTGTTAAAGTTATATTTCTCAAGCAATTCTAAAGTCCGCAGTGTCTCTGCCACGTTCATGGCAAATGATATTGCCCCTCTTCCTTGGAACGGTGGATTACCGTCAAAGAGCTCCGGCAGAGTACCAAGGCAATGGCAGAACATCTCATCCTCATAGCCCACAAGCTGCCTCTCTACGAAGCTGAGCCTGGTGCGCTTATACAGTTTGAGGCACGCCTCCAGGTAGAAGCCGCCCAGCCAAGGCCATGCCGTGCCCTGATGATAGGCATAATCGCGCTGTTCCTGAGGACCGACGTACATGGGGTTGTAGCCTCCGCTCTTAGGCGAAAGCGATCTTAGCCCCTTGGGGGTGAGCAGTTCACGAGTGCAAACATCCAAGACGCTCTTCTTTTGCGACAGCTCCAAGGGTGAGTAATCGAGCGCGACGGCGAAGATCATGTTGGGTCTTACGCTCCAGTCTATCATCTTCCCGTCTACATAATCATACAGATAACCATACTCATTGAGGAAGGTATCTACGAAAGACGTCTTGCAGTGTTCGGCCATGGCGCCGAGATGGGTAGCCCGGTCATCGTGCCCGGCCTCGTGCGCCATACGCTCTCCAAACTTCAGAGCATTATACCACAGGGCATTGAACTCCACTATATAGCCTGAGCGCGGCACAACGGGATGCCCATTGGCCGTAGAGTTCATCCATGTCACGGCTTCTTCCTTGCCATTAGTATAAAGGAGTCCGTTTTCTTTCAAGCTCAGATTAGGATGCTTTCCGCTCTCAATGAACGTAAGAATATCTGACAACAAAGCGCCATATAGCTTCAGGCAACGCTCCACACCCTCTTCGCGGGCATATTGCTGAATGGCCCAGATGCACCAGAGCGGCACATCAGGCTTGTCCATCTCATATATCTTAACCGACAGAGGTTTGCCCTCTATAAACTCACGCAGCCCT
Organism: Prevotella sp. UBA7782; assembly: GCA_002480935.1. Next base: position 8,715 of record DLDC01000121.1, read on the forward strand.
TTAGCCGCAGTCTGCATGACCTTTTCAAAGTAATCGCGTTCCTCCAGGCAGAGCGTCAAGCCCGGCAATGAGATGAACGTGTCGCGTGCCCTGCACTTAAACCAAGGGTAGCCAGCCAGCAGA
>DLDC01000057.1:0-1830 GCA_002480935.1 Prevotella sp. UBA7782
TTTTGAGGACAAGCGCTATGGCTTCGTGGCCGAAACATCGCTCAAGGGCCGCAAGGTGATACTGCTCAAGCCCACCACCTTCATGAACCTGAGCGGTAACGCCGTGAGATACTGGCTCGGCAAAGAGCACATAGACCAGCATAACCTGCTCGTAGTGTCGGATGATGTAGCTCTGCCCCTGGGCGATTTCCGTCTCAAGGCAAACGGAAGCAATGGCGGGCACAACGGGCTGGGCCACATACAGCAACTCATAGGCACCGACTATCCGCGCCTCAGAATGGGCATCGGCAACGACTATCCCAGAGGGGGGCAGATAGACTGGGTGCTAGGCCATTATAGTCAGGCAGATATTGAGCATCTGCAGCCCGCAATAGACCTGGCCGTGGAAATTATCAAAAGCTTTGTGCTGGCTGGGATAGACAACACCATGAACCAGTACAACAAGCTGGGCAAGCAGTCTAACAGGGCTAAGTGAGCCCCCAGAATGCTCTCCAACCTCCGGCAGGTCAGTATAAACATTTATATTTAATAAGGAGACGATACATGAGTGACATAGCAAGGATAGACAAGTGGCTGTGGGCGGCACGCATCTTCAAGACGCGCTCGCTGGCCGCGGATGCCTGCAAAAACGGCAGAGTGACCATGGAAGGAGTGAGAGTGAAGCCAAGCCACACCATTAAGGCAGGTGACACCGTGAGCGTGCGCAAGCCTCCCGTAACCTATTCGTTCAAGGTGCTTAAGCCCATAGAGCAGAGGGTGGGAGCCAAACTGCTGGTCGGAGTGTATGAGAACGTAACCGATGCCAAGCAATATGAATTGCTGGAAATGAGCCGAATAAGCGGATTCGTAGACCGGGCCCGGGGTACAGGGCGACCCACAAAGAAAGACAGGCGGCAGATGGATGCCTTCGTAGAGCCTGCCTTGTTCGGGTTTGATGATGAGGAGGACGATTGGGATGACGAATCAGACGATTAATATAGCTCTCTTTGTGAGCGGAAACGGTACCAACTGCGAAAATGTCATCCGATATTTCAGCGGCTCACACACCGTCAATATAGCCCTTGTGCTGAGCAATAACCCCGATGCCTATGCCCTGAAAAGAGCTAGCCGACTGGGCGTGCCCACCATTGTGGCCGACAAGAAGCACTTTGCCGACCCTGATGTCATACTGCCACTGTTGAACAAATATCACATTCATTTCATAGTTTTGGCAGGATTCTTGCTCATGATACCCGACTTTCTTGTTAGGAAATACCATCATCGAATGCTCAACATCCACCCCGCGTTGCTGCCCAAACACGGTGGAAAAGGAATGTACGGCCGCCATGTGCACGAGGCAGTAAAAGCCGACGGCGACACCGTGACGGGTATGACCGTTCACTGGGTGAGTGATGTGTGCGACGGCGGTGAGATACTTCGGCAATACAGCGTACCTCTCTCGCCCGATGACACTGTAGACGACATAGCCCGCAAAGAGCACGAGCTCGAGATGCGCTATTTCCCGCAGGCCATAGAAGAGATCGTCACTTCCCATGCCCGGGAAATACTGGCTGCCCAGAATGCACCTATGTCGTAGCAAAACCTCTCTATAACCTTTCTGCTTCCTGCATTTTAAGCGTGCTTGATAATTCGGCGAGTCTGTCTATGTGGGCTTATTATTGTCTATAATACATGGGCTATGAAGCCTAAAATGCCGTTTTCTGTAAGGCTAAAATGCCGTTTCTGTAAGGCGGAAGTGCCTATTTCGATCGCCAATTATGCCTATATTGGAGGATAATTACACTATATACATGAGTTTTACAACAAAAGCTATTCCACCCATTCCACCCA
>DLDC01000057.1:1872-2296 GCA_002480935.1 Prevotella sp. UBA7782
ACATCTCACCCACATCCCACCCATTCATCTTCTTTTATCCCCATTTTACAGGGCTTTATATAAATCGCTGTGTGGATTGTTAACATGGTTTTACTTTCGCCATAACCAAGCGCATTTTGCTCAGTCCGCAGTTAGTCCTTGGCTTGCGTAGAGGCATAAATNNNCTACGCTTGTGTCAGCATTTCCGCGGCATCGTGGCAAATATCAAAGGCCTTGTCAGCATTATTTCACGGTGTCGGCAGCGGCTATCTTGTTGGCAGCCTTCTGAGCCTTGGCGTTTGCCGTAAAGCCGTTGACCTGTCTGTGAAAGCCTACGATGTGGCTGTTTATCCTCAGCGCCATAGTGTCGTCTTTCAAGAAGACAAAGTCGGCCACCGTGCGCTTCACCTTGCTGTCGGGTATTCGCTTCATCCTTGCGTCAAGA
>DLDC01000057.1:2321-3208 GCA_002480935.1 Prevotella sp. UBA7782
GTCAAGAGTGTCGTGCATGAGCACCAGCCTTCCGTTGAAAATGCTCCACTTGGTGTAATGGGGCACAGGAGGATATTCTACCAAGCTCTCGGCGAGAGCATTGCCCGTCTGCATAACGAAGCCCACGCCCTGTGCCTTGCTGTACCTCTTGAGGGTGAAGCCATACTCTCTGGGAATGAACACAAGGCTCCTTATAGAGTCGGGTATCTGCGCTTCCATCTGCGCCGTTGTCATGGTGTTGCTCTTCTTGAGCACGGGTGTCACCTCATAGGTCCATGTTCCCTTGAGCTGATCCAGGTCTATCACCATGAGTGCCTCGCGCTTATTTTTGGGATTGAGCATCAGTCCCACCCAGTCGCCCGTGGCTGGCGAGCCAAAAACTTTATTGTTTTTTATGGCTGGCAGGATGTTGAAGGTGTCGGGATCGCCTCCGGAATTGGGCAGAAACACGATAGACGAATCTGACGATCCGTCGCATGTCAGTCCGTAGAGGGTGCTGTCGCCTTTGGCATTCACCGACTTATCTATGGCTCCGTGGTCGCCGTCGGCGGCATTGTCGAAACATCCTGCAAGCAGAACCATGCACGCTATCAGGGCGAGAGGAAATATCTTTTTCATAAAAATCATGTTATATTGAGTATGCAAAGTTAGTCAATAATTGCAAAAAATGAGATGCATCTCTCGATTTTTGGAATTTTTTATCTAATTTTGCACGTCAGATGTGTGCCCTTTTAACCTTTCGCCTTAGGTGAATGTGCGCGAGGGCCTTCACTGCAACATAAAAAAGAAAACAACGTTATCAAGGATATGGCTAAAAGAAAAATCCAGTTTAGTCTCGTTTACAGAGACATGTGGCAGAGCTCCGGTAAGTTTCAGCCACGCAAGGA
>DLDC01000109.1:0-2619 GCA_002480935.1 Prevotella sp. UBA7782
CCCGAACAGATAGAGGGTATTCGTATTGCAGGAAAGCTCAATTCACAGTGCCTTGACGCTGTGGCTGAGGCTATCCACCCGGGAATGAATACACAGGAGATCGATGATATTTGTATGCAATATTGCAAGGAACATCATGCTCACCCCTCTTGTCTTAATTATGAGGGCTTCCCCAAAAGTGTGTGCACAAGCATCAACGAAGTGGTGTGCCACGGCATTCCCAAGAAAGAAGATGTGCTGCAGCCCGGTGATATTGTGAACGTAGACATGACACTCGACGTAGACGGATACTTTGGCGATGCCTCGCGAATGTTCATCATAGGTGGGAAAACTACACCTGAGAAGGAACAGTTGGTGCGCGTGACCAAAGAATGTCTGGACTTGGGCGCCAAGGCCGCTGTGCCCTATTGCACCATAGGCGACATTGGTCATGCCATACAGCAGCATGCTGAGAAATACGGATATGGTGTAGTGCGCGACTTGTGCGGGCATGGAGTGGGATTGGCTATGCATGAGAAGCCCGATATTCTGCATTATGGCCACAGAGGCGAGGGCATGGTGCTGGTGCCCGGAATGGTGTTCACCATAGAACCGATGATAAACATGGGCACATGGAAGGTGTTCATAGATGCTGATGATCCCTACGGTTGGGAGGTGATTAGCGGCGACGAGCAGCCTAGCGCACAATGGGAGCATACCTTCCTTATGACCGATAAGGGTGTGGAGGTGCTCTCACACTAAGTAGGGAGGCACGCTCCCGCAACGCATAAAAGAAATGGAAACAAACAATATATATATACTGGGCATAGAGTCCAGCTGCGATGACACCAGCGCGGCAGTGTTGCGCAACGGCGTACTGCTTAGCAATGTTACGGCATCGCAGGAGGTGCACCGTGCCTATGGAGGCGTGGTGCCAGAGCTGGCATCACGGGCTCACCAACAGAACGTGGTGCCTGTAGTGGATCAGGCCATCAAGCGGGCCGGCATCACCAAGGAGATGCTCTCGGCTGTGGCCTTTACACGCGGACCAGGATTGATGGGCTCTTTGCTCGTGGGCGTGAGCTTTGCCAAAGGATTTGCACGCTCATTAGAGGTGCCACTTATAGAAGTGAATCACCTGCAGGGGCATGTTATGGCACATTTTATCAAGGAGAGCGATGACGACAATCATATGCCACCTCTGCCTTTTGTTTGTCTGCTAGTGAGTGGAGGAAACTCACAGATTGTAAAGGTGAACGCTTATAATGATATGGAGGTGCTGGGACAAACCATAGACGATGCGGCGGGAGAAGCCATTGATAAGTGCTCGAAGGTAATGGGACTGGGTTATCCTGGCGGACCCATTATAGATAAATTGGCGAGACAGGGCGATCCTCATGCCTTTAAATTCTCAGAACCGCATATACCCGGACTCAATTACTCGTTCTCGGGACTGAAGACATCTTTCCTTTACAGTTTGCGCAAATGGGTAGCCGAAGATCCTAACTTCGTGGAGAACCACAAGAATGATTTGGCTGCCAGCTTGGAATATACTATTGTAGATATTCTGATGAAGAAATTGCGCCAAGCCGTTAAGCTTTGTGGCATCAAACATGTGGCCGTGGCAGGTGGCGTCTCGGCTAACACAGGATTGCGTAATGCCTTTAAGGAACATGCCAAGAAATATGGTTGGACTATCTATATACCCAAATTCAGCTATACAACCGACAACGCGGCTATGATAGCCTGTGTGGGTACCTTTAAATATAAGGACAAGGACTTTGCTAGTATAGACCTGCCGGCTTACTGCAAGGTTACCTTTAAATGAGAAACGAACGATAAGATAAAATGGAATTCGAAAGCAAAATTATATCTAGACAAATAGGCGACTTGCTCTATGCCTCCGGACTCACAGTGGGCACCGCCGAGAGTTGCACCGGAGGGCGCATAGCAGAGGCTATCATGTCTATTCCCGGAGCATCCAACTACTTCAAGGGTGGCATCATATCCTATACCAACGAGATAAAGGAAAAATTGCTTAACGTGAGCCATCAGACACTTGAAGAGCAGACTGCCGTGTGCGAGGATGTTGCCAAGCAAATGGTTGAGGGCGCTCTTGAGGCTCTTAACACAGACTTTGCCATAGCTACCACTGGTATAGCAGGACCTGGAGGAGGATCACAAGAGATACCCGTAGGAACTATTTGGCTGGCATGGGGCTCGAAAGATGAGGTGAATACCATGAAGCTGAGCCAAGACTTTGGCCGCGACATCAATTTGGCCATTGCAACCAACAAGGCTATTCGCAACTTCTTGGGCTATCTGAAAGAAAAAATGCAAAGTCTCGAAAGCCAGAATAGCCAGATCGACGAGCAGCAGCCTGTCTTCGGACGCAAGGATTAAGGACCGCACAGGCACGGCAAATGGCTTGGCTGCGGGTTGCAGTAAGATGTAACAGAAGAGGCAAAAAAGCATAAGTAAGGCTGTGTGAAGAGGTTAAGAATAAAAAAAAGCTTAATTCCGAACACAAATTCAAACGATTCTTTTGTAAGTTCAGGAAAAGTTTGTAATTTTGCACGCTGTTTGGAATAGGTATCAATTAACGAAACGGAAAATTAAAGATAGCAATGTCTAAGATTT
>DLDC01000109.1:2696-2854 GCA_002480935.1 Prevotella sp. UBA7782
TTCAGCAAGAAGTTCTACTATGTAGAGGAGAATTGCTGGATAGAGCTGAAGATCAGTGCTGCTGGCCTTCGTCTTATTAATAAAGTTGGTCTTGACGCAGCCCTGAAGCAGGCCGTGAGCAAAGGCTATGTTAACTGGAAAGACATTAAAGTTATAGG
>DLDC01000161.1:0-5136 GCA_002480935.1 Prevotella sp. UBA7782
GAGCCGATGATGTTGAAGCAGGCCACAATCAGTATGAACGTGAGAAACACATAGGCAAAGAGCTTCTCTATTTGCATAATCTTAAACGTGTCGGCCTGCTGCTCATAGCGGTTCAGAACCTTGTATTTCTTGCCCACAACGCCTTCTATCTCCTTTTGCATGGCATCGATGTCAACGCCCTGCTTGAACCTCAGCTCAAGTGAGCTTATCTCTCCTTGTCTGAAGAAGAGGTTGCGTGCAAACTCCAGTGAGGTGATGATATATCCCTTGTCGTATTTTGATTGCTTCACCTGAAACACCACTCCTGGCGACAGCAGAGAGTCTTCCACGAAGCCACTCTCGGGGTTTGTCATGTCCAATTGTCCCTCCCGCTGGGGTGCATATATTTGCAGATAGTCGTCCCACTTTGCTCCTGTGTTGAGAATCTCAGCCAGACGGATGCCCAGGATGCCATATTGCAAGTTGGCATTATGCAGTTCGTAGCTACCGTCGCCGTAAAGTATGCTGCGAATATTGGTCAGCGAGTCGAAGTTTTCGCCCACTCCCTTTATCGTCACCATGGCCTGCTTGCCATGAAACACGGCCAAAGCGTTATCTTCCAGGCACTCCGTGGCCACCTCCACCTGCGGCATGTGCTTCACTTTAGTCAGCACGGGGTCGTCGGCCGGTACCGTCTTGCCCGTGGCGGGGCAGATCTTCAGCTGTGGGTCGAACGATGTGAAGAGCGTAGCCACCAAGTCTGAGAAGCCGTTAAAGCCGCTCAGCACCACCACCAGGGCCGTAGTAGCCACGGCCACACCTATCACAGAGATGCCGCTGATGATGTTGATGGCATGTGTACTTTTCTTTGAGAAGAGGTATCTGCGTGCAATATAGAACGGGAAATTCATGTTGTGCTGCGTCCTTTTACCTGCCCTTACTTCTTCAGAAGTTCGTCTATGTGCTCCAGATAGTCCAGAGAGTCGTCTATAAAGAACCTCAGTTCCGGTATGATGCGCAGTTGGTTGTGCACTCGTCTGCCCAGTTCGTAGCGCAGGGTCTTTTCATTGGCCTTGATGTTGGCCATGATTTCCTCGCCTTTCTCCGACGGAAAGATGCTCAGGTAAGCCGTGCATACGCTCAGATCGGGGCTGATGCGCACGCGTGTAACGCTCACCAGCACGCCGTGGGTCATTCTTGTTTGCTCCTGAAAGAGCTTTGCCAGCTCCTTTTGCAGCAGTCTTGATATTCTGTTTTGTCTTGTTTCTTGCATAGTGTTGTCTGTTTTTATATGAGTGAAAAAATATAGTAACTGCAAAATTACTATTATTTTATGGATTATACCCGCTATTTTTTCCTAATCAGTGTTAATCCGTCACGTAAAGGCAAAATCACTTTCTCCACTCTGTCGTCTGCGGCCAGCATGTCATTGAAGTGTCTGATGCCCTGTGTCTGTGGATCTTCGTCGTAGGCAGGATCTATCACATGGCCGTCCCACAGCGTGTTGTCGGCCAGTATAAACCCTCCTTTGCGCAGCAGAGGCAACAGCGTATTGAAGGTCTCGGCATAGTTACGCTTGTCGCCGTCTATGAACATCAGGTCGAAGACAACGCCCAGCCGGGGTGCCAGAAGGTTGGCGTCGCCTATTCTGAAGTCTATCTTCTCGGCCCAGGGCGACCTTTCTATCCACTGCCGTGTAAAGTCTTCCATCTCATCATTAATCTCAAAGGTGTACACCTTGCCGCCTTCGGGCAGTCCCTCGGCCATGCACAGCGCGCTATATCCGCTGAAGGTGCCCACCTCCAGGATGTTCTTGGGCCTCACCATCTCCACAATCATCTTCAGCAACCGGCCCTGTATGTGTCCCGACGCCATGCGCCCGTGTATGGTGTGTATGTTTGTTGCCCTGTATAGCGCATGCAGATAGTCGCTCTCGGCATCGGTGTGTGCGTCTATATAGCTGTCTATGCGCTCGCGCATTTCATCGTGCGTGAGCGTTTCCATGTGGTTGCGCTTGCCGTTGCTCATGCCCGTTGCATGGTTTTGTCGTCGTTGTCAGAACCCTTCCTGCCTGCCTCTATAAGCGCGTCTATGGCCAGGCGGTAGCTGTCGAGACCGAAGCCGGCTATCACGCCGAGGCATCCTGAGCTGATGACTGACTGATTTCTGAAGGCCTCGCGTGCGTGCACATTACTTATATGCACCTCTATCACCGGCGTGCGCAGCGACCGTATGCAGTCTAGCAGGGCTATGCTGGTGTGCGTATAAGCCCCGGCGTTGAGCACGATGCCGTCGTAGCTGAACCCTACCTCCTGCATCTTGTCGATGAGCACACCCTCTACGTTGCTCTGAAAATAGTTGATGTCTACATCAGCATAGCGCTTGCGCAGGCTGGGCAGGTAGCTTTCCATCGACTCCTTGCCGTAGATGCCGGGCTCACGAACACCCAGCAGGTTGAGGTTGGGCCCGTTGATAATCATTATTTTCATGATTTCTGAGATATTATTCGTAACTTTGCTTGCAAAAATAAACATAAATATGCAAACTGCCAAGAATTCTTTAGCCAATGTTGTGAGTCATTACCAGCGCTATCTGAAGTTGGAACGGGGCTACTCGCCCAACACTGTAGAGGCTTACATGCGCGACTTGCAGAAGCTCTTTGCCTTTCTCTCTGATGTAGGCATTACTCCGGCTGAGGCCCGGTTCACCCATCTTGAGCAGTTTGCCGCCACGCTTTCCGACCTCGGAGTGGGGGCGACGTCAGTTAAGCGCATTCTCTCCGGTGTGCGGTCTTTTTACCGTTATCTGCTTCTCGATGGCTATATTGATGTAGATCCCACCGAGCTGCTCGAATCACCCAAGACAGGTCTCTACCTGCCCGAGGTGCTTTCAACGGCCGAGGTAGATGCCATGGAGGGCTCCATCGACCTCTCCAAGCCCGAAGGACAGCGCAACAAGACCATCATAGAGGTGCTCTTTTCTTGCGGTCTGCGCGTTTCAGAGCTCGTCAACCTGCGCATGACCAACCTCTTTCTCGACGAGCAGTTTGTGAGGGTGATGGGCAAGGGGTCTAAGGAGCGCCTTGTGCCCATCTCGCCCTCGGCCATCAAGAACCTGGAATTGTGGTTTCTCGACCGTGACCATCTGCAGATTAAACCCGGAGAAGAAGATTATGTGTTTCTTAACCGCCGTGGAGCGCACCTCACACGCACCATGATTCTCATCATTGTGAAGCAGGCGGCACGCGAGGCAGGCATCACCAAGACCATCTCTCCCCACACCTTGCGCCACAGCTTTGCCACGGCACTGCTTGAGGGGGGTGCCGACTTGCGGGCCATACAGGCCATGCTGGGACATGAGAATATATCAACCACGGAGATATATACCCACATAGACACCACCACTCTGCGCCGGGAAATACTCGAGCATCATCCCCGAAACATACAATATCATGGTGCCCAGGAGCAAGATGGCGCTCACTGAAAACGTAAGCAGCCCCTTGCGGGCTGTTTGCACCCGGCAAGAGGCTGTTGTGTAAAGTTCACTTTGTCTTCTTACACCTATTTTATATAGTCGGCAAAGTTGGTCAATCGCATGTCACCTTTCTTCAACAGTGTGTCATGAAAAGCCAGCGAGGCCGTCATCGACTCGGGCTCGTGCCCTCTGTCGGCCACCTTCAGAAACTCTCTTAGCAGTGGCTTATAGTCTGGATGCGCACAGTTCTCTATGATTTCATGTGCCCTTCTGAGCGGTCCTTTGCCTCTCAGGTCGGCCACACCTTGCTCTGTTACTATCACGTCTACGTCATGTTCGGTAGAGTCTACGTGCGAGCACATGGGCACTATGCAGCTTATCTTGCCGTCGTGGGCGATAGATGGTGTGGTGAAGATGCTTATATATCCGTTTCGCTCATAGTCGCAAGACCCTCCGATGCCGTTCATGAGCTTCGAGCCGCACACGTGGCTGGAGTTCTCGTTGCCATAGATGTCGCATTCCAGCGGCGTGTTCAGCGCAATAACGCCAAGCCTTCTGATAACTTCCGGCGCGTTGGCCACCTCGCTCTGCCTGATGGTGAGGTGCTTGGAGAAGTAGTCCATGTTGGCATAAACCTTTTGCAGGCACTCGTTGGTTACCGTCATGGCCGTGGCCGATGCATCCAGTATCTTTCCCTTCATCATCCAGTCGATGGCCGAATCCTGCACCACCTCAGAATAAACATTAAAGTTGGGTATGCCCGGATGGCTGCCCAAAGCCGCCAGTACGGCATTGCCTGTTGCGCCCACGCCGCTCTGTATGGGCAGAAACTGTGGTGGAATGCGGCCGGCCTTCAGGTCGTTGGCAAGAAATTCGGCCACGTTATATCCTATGCGTGAGGTAAACTCGTCTACCGCCTTAAAGGCTCTGGCCTCTTCAGGTATGCAACTTTCCACCACGCCCACAATCTTCTTGGGGTCTATGGACACGTAGTTGTTGCCCACACGGTCGTAAGGAGCCATCACAGGCATGGGCTTGCGTCCCCAGCCGTTGTCGCCCGGCTCGTAAGTGTCGTGCAGATAGCGCGAGTTGGGGTTGTGAAACGTGTTGTGCTCCAGTATCACATGCTTGGCCAGACGGGCTATGGTGGTGGCTATGCCGCCCGCCGAGGTGAGGTAGGCACGGCACTCGTCGGCACCCTCGTCAAGGTCAGACACCTCCAGAATGGCCCATTGCACCTCACCGTAGAAGCCATGGCGCAGCCGCTCGGCCATGTGTCCGAGGTGCATGTCCTCATAGTCTATCTCTTCTAAGTTGGTGTGTGTGCGGAAGTCCTTGTTGGTAGAGAAGGGCGCCCTGAACTTAATGGCATGAGCGTTGGCCATGTCTCCCTCTATGCTTTGGCACGAAGAGGCTCCCGTGAGTATGCCCACCTGGAAAGGCTTGCCCTCAGCATGCTCCCTGATGGCCCGCTTGCTGAGACACCTGAACACGGCCTTCGGATTGCCGTTAGGCGTAAATCCACCCAGCCCTATATAGTCACCGTCGTTGATAAGTGCTGCTGCTTCTTCAGCAGTAATGCGTTTGTATGCCATATAAAAATGTATTAGATTTGGTGCAAAGATAGCAAAAAATCAGCATATCAAGAGATAGTGTGAATAGATTTTTGTATTTTTGCATCTC
>DLDC01000161.1:5235-5741 GCA_002480935.1 Prevotella sp. UBA7782
CCGCATCTGGGCCATGCGCGCCCCGCCATCACCTTTGATGTGCTCTTCAGATACCTCCGTCACCTGGGTTACAAGGTGCGTTATGTGAGGAATATCACTGATGTGGGCCACCTGGAGCATGATGCTGACGAGGGAGATGACAAAATAGAGAAAAAGGCTAAGCTCGAACAGCTTGAGCCCATGGAGGTTGCACAGTATTACACCAACCGCTATCACGACGCCATGAGGGCGCTCAACGTCCTGCCGCCGTCTATAGAGCCGCATGCCACCGGACATATCATCGAGCAAGAGCAGCTGGTAAAAGAGATATTGGGCAACGGATATGCCTATGAGAGCAACGGTTCGGTCTACTTCGACGTAGAGAAATACGACCACGACCATAAGTATGGCATTCTCTCAGGGCGCAATCTCACCGACATGATCAACAAGAGCCGCGAGCTGGCAGGCACGTCAGAGAAGCGCAACCAGTGCGACTTTGCCCTGTGGAAGAAGGCACAGCCCGAACA
>DLDC01000227.1 GCA_002480935.1 Prevotella sp. UBA7782
TTCTCCTCCTTGAAGAGGTTTACCAATATATCTGTGTGCGGTGCTGAGGTGTAAGGGAAGAGCCCCGGAGCGTCAAACACAAAGAGCTTGTCTACTCCATAAGGCAATATCTGGTCTTCCACCTTGCCCTTGATGCCCGTTCCGGCCACCACGGCATGCAGCTCCACACCCAGCTTGTTGGCCAGCTTGCGGCCCTTGGTGAGCAGTTCCTGCGACACCTCCTGCACGGTGGTGCCTTCTACTTCGCAATATACAAAAACGTTGTTCATAGCTTAGCCAATAATCTTTTCGTCCAACAATTCCTTTACGAGGCTCTCCACGTCAGCGTCGCTGGCCGTGAGCGTCTTGCTCTCCTTGGCCTGGAACACAATGTTCTGCACAGCCTTCACCTTCGTAGGCGAGCCCGACAGGCCGCACTGCGCCTCATCGCCGTTAACATCGGCCACACTCCACTGGTTGAGCGTCAGGTAAGGACGCTGCTCATAGAGGGCGCTCCAAGGCTCGTCGCCCTTGCGCTCCATGGGGCATGTGGCATACTTATATTTCATCACCAGCTTGGCATTGCACGGACGGGCCGGAGCAGCCGTGCCGTTAACGGTGATGAGCACGGGCAGAGGAGCCACAACGGTCTCCACGCCACCGTCGATGTGGCGGCGAATGGTGGCCTTGCCATCCTCTATCTTCAGTATCTCCTCGGCATAGGTAACCTGGTTGAGGCCCAACTTCTGAGCCACCTGAGGGCCCACCTGAGCCGTATCGCCGTCTATGGCCTGGCGACCACCGATGATAATATCCACCTTGCCTATCTTGCGAATGGCCGTAGCCAGAGCATAGGAGGTGGCCAAAGTGTCGGCACCGGCAAACTTACGGTCGGTGAGCAACCAACCCGTGTCGGCACCACGATATAGTCCTTGACGGATAATCTCGCCGGCACGGGGAGGGCCCATGGTGAGCACACCAACCGTGGTGCCGGGATTTTGATCCTTCAGCCTGAGTGCCTGCTCAAGAGCGTTCAGGTCCTCGGGGTTGAAAATAGCAGGCAGAGCGGCACGGTTGACAGTACCTTCGGCTGTCATGGCGTCCTTGCCCACATTTCTTGTGTCTGGTACTTGCTTGGCAAGTACTACAATATTCAAGCTCATAAATAATATTTGATTATAATGAATTTTCGACTTGCAAAAGTACGAACTTTTCATCCGGTATCAAAATAAAACGTTCTAAAAATGCACAAAAAGAAAGAAAACGTGCACATTTTTTGATAATTGTGCAATCTTCACACCCTTGATGTTGGTTAAACAAGCCCCTCTCTTATCCCCATGTTTTGTCAACCGCAGTTTGCAACCGCTTGTTTTTCTGCGCACAAAGCTTGTTTTTGCGCTCCCAAACTTCCTCCATTCATCCGCTGAAAAAGAGTAACAAATCAAGACAAAAGCACGCTCTCCTACCTCACACCGTCACTTCAGCTCGGCAAAACAGGCATCTTTGCCTCGCTATATAGGCCATTTTGCCTCGCGATATAGGCATTTTCGCACCGCTCAAACGCCCCTTTCGCTACAAAGCACATAAAGCATTGATTGTCAAAGAAGTATAAAGAAGCACACGAAGTCATCTCAAGAGGTAAAAAGATGGAACAAAAAGGCCAAGCCTGCTATCACGTGCTGCACTTCAACACCAAGACCCCAACCTCACCCCAAACAAGTATGGGATGGGATTGAGGCCCAAAATAGCAGTCTATCAAATAGCAGCACGTAACTGCTACTCTATCTGACAGAAAATCAGTCAGACCTTACAAGAGAAAAACCTATAGGCTATCTTTTCCCTATAAATGTGTAATTATATTGCACTGTTCTGCGTCCCTCGCGCTGTTTCAGCTGAAAGGAGGCTTTTGCATTGCCACTCTCGTCAATACGACCAACCACGGCGCTGCCGAAAGGATTGGCTAGAGAGATGTTAGAGAACACATAGCCACCATCGGCATGGCTGATATTGGCAGGCGTAAGCTTATCTATTTTAAAGTCGGTGCATTGAAAGCCGATGTCAGCCACATATACTGAGTCTGCCGTAATATGCATTGCGCCGGGAGCAGAAACCGTATCGCTCAAACCATTTTGCACCCGATAGAACACGCCCTGATAATCGCCTGCCGCATCTTTTTCTGGGGTATTGGCGAAGGTCATGCCATTATCGTCGTCGTCATCACTGCACGATGAAAACAAGAAAGAGCCTCCAAGTAAGACAAATATAAAAAATAAAATCTTCATAATTCGATGTTTTTTGTCATTATTTTAATAACCAGAATTCTGTTCATCCTCTGTTATGCCAGAGTTGGTCGCTATTTCAGATGCCGGGATAGGCTTATACCATTTCACGTCTCCGCGCACATTGCTCATATCTGCTATGCTGTTAATCTCTGAGTTAAACTCAATGTTATACTTAACAAGCTGCTTGGTCCTCCTTAAATCCATCCAGCGTGTTGTCTCGGCATAAACCTCGCGCGCCCTTTCGTCCAGTATCACGTCTATAGGCCGCAATGCTCCAAAGCCCACGCTAACCTCATAATCGGGTACATAGCTGCCAAAACTCTCAAGCTGAGGAGCTTTGGCCCTTGCACGCACGGCGTTAACGTATTGCAAAGCCTTAGCCTCATCGCCTGCCATGAGGTAAGCCTCAGCAGCTGTAAGGTACAAATCGCTCAGATGGAAGACCACGATGTCACGATAATCATTGGTGCTCACGTTTTGCTGAACAGTATTTGGGTCGTCAAACTTCTTCACGACGAGGGTTGACGATACATACTGCCTGATGTAAGAGGCATAATCCTTGGTTACGACATCCTTTATGGTGCCGTCAGGATTAAACTCCCAAAGAGTGGCAGGGTTGCTTATCAGGTGCGCACGGCAAT
>DLDC01000063.1 GCA_002480935.1 Prevotella sp. UBA7782
GGCTTACTTTTTGAAAGAATAAGCCCGAAGTCCAAATTTACAGGGCTTCGGGTTGGATGTTTTTGCCATTTTGAGTTTTAGCGGACAGCAATAAATCAAATAACATATTCCTTGGTGCTCTTTGCTGTGCGATTTACGCCAATTCGTGGTTTTTATGCAAGTAACTCATGTAGGGTTATTGGGCTTGCGCTCTCTTCACTTCTTTGGCTTTATTCTGAATCCTACCGCGGCATTAGTTGCAGAGCCTGTGGCTTCTACCCGAATTTCACCCGCATGATTCTTGAATTTCACCTTCTTTCCGTCTGTCAGGCAAGTGATGCTCTTAACTTTACTGCCGTCAATGCAATGTATGGTAAATGGTTTGCCGTCCCATCGCAGGACGAAGGCATAGATGATACCATCCTTGCAGGTGAGCCGGATATTATTCTCTATAGCTGTCTGGTAGGGGCGTGTGGCATAAATGCCTTCACCATAGGTGTGAAGCCACTTGCCTATTTTCAGCAGTATCTGCTGTTGGTCTTTCGGAATTGTGCCGTCGCTCTTGGGCGAAACATTCAGGCAGAGGTTTCCACCACAAGCAACGTTGTCCACAAGGTTGCGGATAATGCCGTCGGCATTCTGCAATTTAAGTCCCTCTATGTATCCGAACTTATTGCCAATGGGGTCGTCCACCTGCCAGTAGCGGCCATAAGGCTTGCGAGGTGCACGGCTCTCACGTTCGAAGTCAATGATGCTGCCCGCAAGATAGGCACGGCTTTTCGATTGTATGCTGACCTCTTTCTTCCACTGGTAAGCGCTGTTGTAATAGTAACGTGCCAGGCGCAGCTTCCATGGATCAAGTGATCGGTAGTTTATTCCGTTGTCGAAATAAATCAGGTCGGGATGATACTTATCGATAATCTCCATTGTGCGTAACTGCCATTCATTCAGAAAGGCATCGCTTTGCGGATGCCGTCCTTCCTCGGCAGCTTCGTTGATAACGGCTTCGGTAGCCCCTCCTCGTACTGCGGTCGGCATAGCCTTGGGCCCCACGCCACTCTGCTGAGTGGGCTGCTGAGGCGGACCGTACAGGTCTGCATATTCCGGCAAGAAGAGGTCGGTGGAGTCGTTGGGCAATTGACTGGGATACATGAAATCCCAATTCTCTATACGGTGGTTCGATACCCCAAATTTCATACCCTCGGCTCGCACAGCTTCGGCCAGCTCGCCTATCACATCTCGTTTGGGTCCCATCTGCTTGGCGTTCCATCGTGTCAGTTTGCTGTCGTACATAGCAAAGCCGTCGTGATGCTCGGCTGTAGGTATGACATAACGAGCCCCAGCTTTGCGGAACAGCTCTGCCCATGCTTTCGGATCAAACTTCTCGGCCTTGAACATCGGTATAAAATCTTTGTATCCGAACTTGTTCTGCTTTCCCCAGTGTTGCCGGTGGTAGTCACTCATGGCATTATACATGTGTTTGGCATACCACTCGCTGCCTGCTGCCGGCACACTGTATACACCCCAATGAATAAAAATGCCGAATTTGGCGTCCATAAACCACTTTGGCGTGCGGTAGTTCTGTTCCAACGACTCCCAGGTTGCCTCAAAGGGTCCTGCGGGCGATTGCTCTAACTGCTGTCGGCTCACAGGGATGGTTACACGGTTGTCACCTCCAGCAAGCAGCAGTCCGGCTTCAGTGGCTTTGCTTATCCACAGATTGGCCATCTGCTGGTGCCCGGCTGCCGTGGGATGTACGCCGTCCCATATCCAGTAACGGTCATTGGGCTGACGTCGCTGCAGCTGATTGAACAGACTGTCGTAAGGTATACAGATGGCGTGTTCTTCCTTGGCTATCTTTCGCACAATGGCAGCTAGCTTGTCTGTCATGTGCTGTCTTGCTGCCGATGTGGTCTTTGCGATGAATGGCGTTCCCAGCATAAGCTTCAGGTTGCTGTTCAGTGCCTTTGATTTTTGCACATAAGTACGGTATCTGCTTTCCCAATCCTGATAATTGAAGCTCTCGTCTGTAGGATGATCCTTCAACCATTGGCCCACATCGTTTGTGCCTATAAGTATGGAGAGAATGTCGGGGTGAAGGTCTCTGACATCTTTATCCCACCGTGCTTCCAAATCGGCAAGCGTATATCCTGATATGCCTCTGTTAAAGAATTGCAGTCCGCTGAAAGGCTGCGTGCTGAGATAATGGGCCGCGCAAAGCATCATGTAGCTGTGTCCGTAGATGTGGTTCAAGTCGGTATGGTTTCGCTTCTCAGAAGGCATCATGCTGCCCCCGCTTCGTCCCCATCCGCCGTCTGTCACTGAGTCGCCGATGTAAAGCACACGTTGGGCCGAGAGTATCTGACAGCCAACGATGAATAAACAACAAAGAATAATTTTTTTCTTCATACACGTTTGGGCACCACTTCGGTTTTTGGTATTATATTATGTCCGGAGCCTGCAAAATGTTGGCCTCCGGATTTGTCCCTGTCATGAAATCACTCAACCCAGTGGTGCGTTGTGGAGCAGCTATTCATCAACACGGACGCAGTGTGGCTTTAAATAAGATCAGAGAAACAGATTGCTTCGATAGATTTATTTATGCTATGTAGCTGTTTTCGGCTTCAAAGTTACTTGTTTTTCTTTAATTATCAAAATGAGAAGCGTCAAATAATAACTTGATGTGCGCCACTGCCTCGCCTTCTTGTTGTGGCGTCGGCAGAGGCTGACGGCATGTAATGGGCCTGTGTGGCTGTGTATGGCCAAGACTAATAGGGAAGTCCGGGTACGGGCAAAGTAAGGGGGGCAAGCCGTGAAAGCCTGCCCCCTCTTGTTGGTTTATGCTGCGCTTGTTGTTTAGCGCCTGGTAGTTCTGTTGCTAATGAGCCGGGCGCGCTCAGCCCAGGCTCTGCAAGTAGTGCTGCGCGTCGAGTGCGGCCATGCATCCCGTGCCGGCAGCCACGATGGCTTGCTGGTAATGCGGGTCGGCGCAATCGCCTGCGGCGAACACGCCCTCTACGCTGGTCTGTGTAGAGCCGGGCTGCGTTACGATGTAGCCTTGCCCGTCTAGCTTCAGGCTGTCTCTGAACACGTCGGTGTTGGGCTTATGCCCGATGGCCAGGAAGAAGCCGTCGATGGGCAGATCGTA
>DLDC01000042.1:0-270 GCA_002480935.1 Prevotella sp. UBA7782
AAGGCACGGCCACTACAACTGCCGATAATGATTTGAGCTTCGCTTGCGAGGCTGGTACAAGGCACGGCCACTAACTTGCAAGAATCTTTCATCATTCAAAGTGCACAAAAAAATCTCAAATTTCAAATTTCAAATCTCAAATTGCCCATTCCCATATTCCCAACCTGAAGCGTATGCTAAAGCCTATTATTATATATAATAAATTATATATAATAATAGAATTAATATTATTAATAATTACAAGATTATTATACTATAAACTTACGGTTT
>DLDC01000042.1:319-2035 GCA_002480935.1 Prevotella sp. UBA7782
GATTTGAGATTTGAGATTTGAGATTTTTGGCTAAGCCCTGCCGAATGCGCTTGTTGTTGGGCTGAAACGGTGCTATTAACGCTCAGAACAAGGGCTTTTGACGGGCAAAATAACGGCATTTGACGGGCTTGATGGAAGCTTTTGGCAAACTGCTAGACACCAATCGGTTACGAGACGATTTTCACATCTCTCTGTCATGAAGGTGATATAGCAAGAAAACGATGTATTTAATCGTTGTTAAGAATAAAACAAGAGTATTTAACTTCTTATAACTGTGAAAAACAATCAATTCATCATGTTTTACACTAAAATCTCTGTCTAAGTACGCCTAAAAAGCCTGTAAACGGCATCTTACAATTCGTAACCCATGAAATTGCGCTCTTACGAACACGCCCAATATTGAGTGCGATTTTTTGTAGTCGGCAACAAGCACAATAAAAGATAAATAGTTGGTTATTAGCATATTGCCTAAACGCAATGGCGTGGGACACACCAGGAGGTGAGCCCCAGCCATTGAGATGTGACATGTTGCTCGCTTAGGGGGGAGCCAAGGCTCGAAGGGACTTCTCAAACAAAGTTTTTGGTCACTTGAGGACGATTTTTAGCGTGAAAAGAAGTTAAATTCCTACAGTTCGAGCAGCTCCTTGGGCGAGCTGACGAGCGTGGTAGCACCGTGCTGAAAGAGAAACTCCTTGCTACGGAAGCCCCACAGCACGCTGATGCAGGGCAGCTGGGCATTGCGCGCCGTCATGATGTCTACGTCGCTGTCGCCCACATACACGGTGCCCTCGCGGCCCACGCCGAGCTGTCGCATAGCCTCCAGCACCGTGTCGGGAGCCGGCTTCTTGCGTATCTGCTCACGCTCGCCTATGGCCACACTGATGTAATCGGCAAAGAAATGATGCGCCAACTCTTGCGTGGCAGCATAAAACTTATTGCTCACAATGGCCATCTTACAGTTGGCGCGGCTCAGTTGGGCCATCATATCCATAATGCCCGGATAAGGCTGCGTGGTGTCAAGGCCATGCTCCAGATAATGTTCGCGAAACTTGGCATAAGTGGCATCAAACTGCGGATTGCTCTCTCCGCCGTCTATGGCGCGCTCCATGAGCTTCTTTACGCCGTTGCCTACAAACTTGCGCACNNCCTGCCCATCTCAAAGCATAATTGGTGCTGGCGGCAAGATCGCCCAGTGTGTTGAGCAATGTGCCGTCTAAATCGAAAATGTAAGTCTGATACTTCATCGTTTACTACGTGTTATCGCTGTTTGAATCTTTTTATTGAATTGAGTTGAATGATTTAATTCTTCTATATCTACGTGCATTCTATACTGCCAACGGTTGTAGCAGTCGGCCGGATTGTTGACGCGCGAGCCATACACATCCCTGTCTCTGAGATTGTCGTCAGTGGCCAAGAGGTCTTGAAGGCTTACCACGCATAGCATGGACGGACAATACAAGTGTCGCATAACCATCTCGTGGGCTATGTGCGGGGGCAGTTGGCGGGGTGCCTGACCCTCTTTCTGCAACATCACCGTCCAGTAACGTTGCGCCATGGCACGGTTTTCTTCCCACCAAAGGGGCATAGGCGCCATATCGTGCGTGGTGGGTGATGCCATACTGAGATAGGGGTAAGACTCCAGGTGCGCGAAGCCTTGCGCGCCACATGAGGGCAGCAGCTGCACATGATGCGACAGTATGCGCAGCCTCTCCAGCT
>DLDC01000042.1:2052-5413 GCA_002480935.1 Prevotella sp. UBA7782
CCGGAAGGCATGTGGCCCAGCGTGTCGCCGCACACCAGCATGTGGCAGTCAGACAGTATGGCGGACAGCCTGCGTGAGCCCGTCTGAGTCCAAAGAGAGTTATGCCGGTCGGTGGCATAGTGATGGCAAATAGA
Organism: Prevotella sp. UBA7782; assembly: GCA_002480935.1. The sequence continues at coordinate 2,187 of DLDC01000042.1, forward strand.
GAGATAGGCGTTCTGCTCGGCAGGCGTAAGATATTGAAAGGCGGGGGCGGCCGAACCCTGATAACGAGGATGATAATGCGCCTTGCGCGCACCGTCCTCTATGAAGAGCACGTTGGCGCAAAGCTGGCACAGGCCATCTCTTATCCAAATGCTGTTTTCGTCTTTCTGATGGCTGAAATGGCTCATCACCTTGCGCTGATCGGCAAATTCGGGCTTCAGGTCATACAGTCCATACGATTGCGGGATGAGGAAATGCGCTTTCACATAGCCGCTATGCAAGCCGAAAACGCTTTGCAAAAGGGCGTCGGTAATGACGGGCCGTGTGAGCAGCTTACGTCTGAAGCGCAAGCCAAAGCTCTCTATCTCTCCCACGGAGAGCGGATATGAAGGCTCATAATGCCCCATAACAGCCGAGACGCAGTTGGTGGGTATCACCCAACCGCGGAAGTAGGAGGGCACATTGTCTATGCGAACGGCATCAAAAAACTTAGAGATATAATCTATTCGCTGGCGCCAAAAGCGCTCAATATCGTCTTGGCTTGCCTCGTCCCAGCGCCACACGGGCATCCCCCAGTTTTGGCCCTGGGGCTCATCGGCCGTTGGAGCTACGCCCAGACGCAGGTTCATGCAGAACCATTCGGGATGCGTAAAAGTCTCAACACTGTCAGCATACATACCGGCGGGGATGTCACCCATCAGCGCAACGCCGTTCTCACGGGCCAAGCGGGCTGCCGAGGCAAGCTGACGATGAAGAACAAACTGAGTGTAATAGGCAAACCTAGCCTCTGTCCACATATTGCCGGATGAGGGTGAGCATACCTCTTCTACCACCTCAGCCGGCGTTCGCCGCAAGTGCCAGTCTTGCCAATGGGCTGTGTGATAATGCTCGCGCAAGGCGCAAAAGGCAGCATAGGGCTTCAGCCAGAACGAATGGGCTTCGAAGAAAAGCTCAAAGGCCTTGCTTCGCAACACTTGTTCGCCCTCAGTCTCAAAAGCCTTGCGCAGGTAGTCTAGCTTCAACCTGTCTACAGCCTCATAATCCGAATAGCTCAGCGCGTTGAGCTCGCGGCGCTGCCGGTTGTAAACAGCCTCTTCGGTGGCATTCTGACAGACGGGCAGCTCATTCAAATCAACATAATGGGGGTGCAAGGCAAAGGCCGAGACACAATTATAGGGGTGAGAGTCGTTCCAGGTATGCTGTGTCGTTGTGTCGTTTACGGGCAGCAGCTCTACCATGCCCAAGCCTGCAGAAGCGGCCCAACGAATGAATAGCTTCAGGTCGCCAAAATCGCCTACGCCGAACGATTGCCGGCTGCGAAGAGAGAAAAGGGGAACGCAAACCCCGGCTGTTCGCCATTCATATTCCTTCATTCTGAGCGATTCGCCATGCAGCACAAGCACCTGCCCCTCTGCTATCGCGTTGTCACCTGTGCTTCGGTTAAAGCCCTCTTCCCACTTCTTCAGTCCATGGGTGGCGGCGTCTATCACCACATACTTATACTCCAGCGGCAGCGTGATGGCATCAGCGTTTACGGAGAGCATCCACTCGGCATTGCCTATATATCTCATCCGGAGATACTGCGAGGGCGACCAGCTGCCCAGCGCGGGCTGATTGCCCAGCAAGGCCAGCTGCTCGCCGGGCTGAAGCTGCGGGGCTATCACTCTGAAGAGCAGCGTACGGCGGAAAATAGGTATGCCTGCGGGGCTCTGCTTGAGCGTTAGCTTACGCGAGACAATGGTTTTATAGGCTTGCGAAAGCAGATGAGATGAGAGAGGAGCATCGCGCCAAGCGTCGGCAAACAAGTAGTCGGCACCCTCGTTTACGTCATACAGGCGCTTTATGCCGTGCCATTCGGTTCTGCACACACGCTGCGCGGCATCCATCACCTTATATATATAGCTCAGGCACACCAGCGGATGGCGCTGCCTCAGCCCAACCGTTGCCTCGCCCTGCCATAGCTCTCCGTCGGACGTTTGCAGCTGCACGTCTCTGGTACGGGTTATGCCGTCGCTGTCACTCAGCCTAAGCTCGGCATGGATCTGCTGCCCCCACGCTGCCCGATAATGGATGCTAAACTTTAGTTTCATAAGCGCAAAGATACTAAAAAAACATGGACAGATGATTACATTAACCTAAACTTTTTGTAACTTTGCCGCCGTTTATAAACAAATAACATTTTACATGAAACGCAGAATTATCACTGTAGCCACTTTCTGTGTGCTTATAGTAGCAGCTATTACTTATCTTCTCATGTTTTCTTCCATGGCGAGGGGCAAGGAAAAGTACGTTTATGTAGACGAAGACGACAATATAGACTCCGTGTACGCCAAGCTGAAGCCCATAACAACACGCTATAGCATGATGGCCTTCAAGCTCATGGCAGGCCACTCCGGCTATAAGGACAACATCAAGACAGGACGTTATTCTATTGAGACGGGCGCTTTGCAAACCTTCCGCCACTTGCGCAACGGTCATCAGGCTCCGCTCTCGCTCACCATTCCTTCGGTGCGCACCGTGCAAGACCTGGCCGACAAGCTGAGCGACAAGCTCATGCTCTCACGCGGAGAACTGCTTGCCGCGCTCACAGACGCCGCCACATGCAAGAAGTATGGCTATACGCCGGAAACCATTCTGTGCATATTCATACCCAACACATACGACGTTTACTGGAACATTCCCGTAGACAAGTTTATCGGCAAGATGGCCGAAGAGAGCGGAAAGTTCTGGAACTATGAGCGTAAAGAAAAAGCCAAGGCTGCCGGACTGACGCCCGTGCAAGTCATTACGCTGGCCAGCATCGTAGACGAAGAAACTGACTATGAGCCCGAAATGCCTATGATAGCCGGTATGTATCTCAACCGATTGCACATGGACATGCCGCTGCAGGCCGACCCCACGGTGAAGTTCGCCACCAAGCAGTTTGAGGCTCACCGCATTTATCACAACATGCTCACCGTAGACAGTCCTTACAACACCTACAAGAACCTCGGCCTGCCTCCAGGCCCCATACGCATTCCGTCTGTGGCAGCCATCGACGCCGTGCTCAACTATGTGCATCACGACTATGTGTACATGTGCGCCAAGGAAGACTTCAGCGGTCGTCACAACTTTGCAAAGACCTATGCCGAACATGAGGTGAACGCCCAAAAATATGCCAAGGCACTCAACGAGCACGGCATACAATAAAAGCAATATGCAAGCAAGCACCATCAAGCCCTCTCGCTCT
>DLDC01000106.1 GCA_002480935.1 Prevotella sp. UBA7782
CTCGCATCAGTTGGTGCTTATGCACAGCACGCAGTAGGTTCTTTCACCTTACAGCCTAAGGTTGGTATGAACATTGCCAACCTTACAGACGCTGACGACGCTGACGCACGCATCGGTTTCGTAGGTGGTCTGGAGACAGAATACCAAGCTACGGACATCTTCTCATTGAGCGCAGGCGTTCTCTACTCTATGCAGGGATGCAAATACGACAACGATAAGGTTAAGACAACCAGCAAGCTCGACTACATCAACATTCCTATCATGGCCAATGTTTATGTTGCTAAGGGCCTGGCAGTGAAGCTCGGTGTGCAGCCCGCATTCAATGTGAACAGCGAAGTGAAGGTTAGCGGCGGCAAATATAGCACAAGCGCGGACGTAGACGCTAAGTCATTCGACTTCTCTATCCCCGTGGGCATCTCTTATGAGTATAGCAACGTGGTGCTCGACGCACGCTACAACTGGGGTCTGACAAAGGTTGCTGACGGCTCTGACAGCAAGAACTCAGTGTTCCAAATCACACTTGGCTACAAGTTCGACCTTTAATCAGCCTTCTGAACCTTTATAATAAGGTATAAGCTACGAGGCTTCTTCCCATCGGAAGGAGCCTTGTTTGCGTTATGGCCCGGGCCACCGTGAGGCACCGCACCCACATTGTAGCGCAAGGATTTAAGCACGAAAATACTAAAAAGGTGCTTTTTGCGTTATATGATAACGAAAGAAAAGACAAGATGAAACAAACATACACGCTCTTAACATGCCTCACGGCTCTCCTGGCAACCCTGCTCATGGGTGCCTGCAACGACGACGAATCGTTTACAACAGACCCCTCCATGCTGCTCAGCTTCAGTACCGACACGGTGAAAATGGACACAGTATTCTCGCAAACACCCACCGCCACAAAGACCATGTGGGTGTATAACCGCTCAGGAAAGAGCATCAGATGCTCTACAATAAGACTTGAAAACGGCAACCAGACGGGCTTCAGAGTGAACGTAGACGGGGTATATCTGGGCAAGACAGAGGGCTATCAGGCGCACGACATCGAGATAAGAAAGGGTGACAGTGTGCGTGTGTTTGTTGAACTCACCTCGCCCCGCAACATGAAAGAAACGCCCTCGCTGCTGCAAGACAACCTTATCTTCACCCTGGAGAGCGGGGCCGAGCAGCGCATCTGTCTCAACGCCTACACCTGGGACGCCACCGTCATCAACCAGCTCAACGTGAGTCGTGACACCACCATCAGCTCCTCGCGACCCATCGTGGTGCGCCAGGGCATCAGGATAGACTCTGCCGCCACGCTCACCATAGCCGAAGGCACTACGCTCTACTTTGCCTCAAGAGCCGGAATAGACGTCTACGGCCGGCTGATCACGCAGGGCACCAGTCAGCGCAACGTCACCTTGCGCGGCGACCGCATCGACCGCATGTTCGACTATCTGCCTTACGATCGCGTGCCGGGGCAGTGGCAGGGCATCAGATTCCACATGTCGAGCTACGAAAATCAGATAAATTACACCGATTTGCACTCCGCTTTCAACGGCATCGTATGCGATTCGTCTGACGTAAGCCGCCTCAAGCTCAGCCTGTACAACTCTATCGTGCACAACTGTCAGGGATATGGACTCATAGAAACCAACTGCGTGCTCGACATTTTCAACACTCAGATAACCAATACCCTTAACGACTGCGCCGCATTCTTTGGCGGAGGCGTCATGTTAAGGCACTGCACGCTGGCACAGTTCTATCCTTTCGACTCCAACCGAGGCGTGGCGCTGCGCTTTGCCAATGTGCGCAACGGCAGATTATACCCCCTTTATCAGTTTGATGTGTATAACACCATCGTCACGGGATATGCCGACGACGAGGTGATGACCTACTTCGACGACAAGGCAGAGGCCACTTACACCCTCGACCACTGCCTGCTGCGCACCGTGATACCCGACACCATAGACACCACACGCATCATGAACGTGATATGGGAAGACCCTAAAGACACCGTAAACGGTGGCGAAAAGAACTTCAAGGACATCAATGCCGACAAGCAATATTATGACTTCCACCTGCGCAAAGGGTCGAAAGCCATTGATGCCGGAGCAGTGTTGCCTCACGATTATAGCCATGCTGACCGCGAAGGAGTGCTGCGTGACGACAAGCCCGACATGGGTTGTTATGAGTATAAAGAATAAATAGAATAACAGAACCTTAAATATCACATTATGAAAGAGATAGACATAACCATTAAGATTAAGCTCTGCAACCCGCAAGAGCTTACGGCCGACGACCGCGAACTCGTGGAAAGGGCCATCAAGGCAACCGAAAACGCCTATGCGCCCTACAGCCACTTCTATGTGGGAGCGGCCATCCGACTGCAAGACGGCACCATCTTCACGGGTGCCAACCAGGAGAATGCCGCCTTCACATCAGGCACCTGCGCCGAGCGCGCCACTCTCTTCGCGGCACAGTCGCAACGCCCCGACCAGCCCCTCAGCACAATAGCCGTAGCCGCACGCAACGCTGCCGGACTGCTCAAACAGCCCATTCCGCCATGCGGACAATGCCGTCAGGCCCTGCTGGAGATGGAAGACCGCTACAAAAAGCCCCTCCGCCTACTGCTGTATGGCACAGAAGGCATCTACGTCATCAACAGCGTGAAGGACATTCTGCCCCTCACTTTTGTGGGAGACACGATGAAATAGCTCGGCAAAACAACATCCGGGCAGGGATGAGCACACTGCATAGAGGATGATTATATCATGTAGGGATCTGCCAGAAGCGTTCGCTATTAAGCAACAAGCACTTAGCGCCCTAACCACATCCCACCTACCTTGGGCAAAGGCTAATGGCATCAGCTGGAAGCATGGCCTACGCGAGCTTTGCAAAACCCACCATTTTGCATGGCGAAACAGGCACTTTTGGGACCCGATAATGCCTATTTAGGCCAACAAAAATGCCGATATTGAACGAAGAGAAAGAAACGGGGAGATGAAAGGGTGGGGAGCCAGCCCGCATGTGGAGGCATGTAAAGTAAGGCTGGCGCACACTGATAGCTAACCGAAAAAGGATGGGGCAGTAGAGCCAAGCATCCTAATCGGCTGACAGTAAGAAGGAATATCGCTTAGGATTAAAATTCAAATCGATAACCAGCTGTAATCGTCACCAGCATATTCTTGGCATTGCCCCATGCCTTTGACACATCATCATCATGCTTGAAAGCCTTGCTCATCGGCACATGATAGCGTGCGTCGATAACCACATTCTCATACTCAAAGCTCAGACCCAGCGGTATGCTCACCGTAAAGTCCTGGGCATGCAGGTCGTTCTCCTTGATATCCAACGGTGTCTGATAGGTTCGCATGCCCGCATCGTCTACGGTGAAGTCGCTTAAGCTGTACTTCCACGTGGCGCTGGTGGTGAAGTTGAGCTCCAAGCCGACCTTAATGGCCACTCCAGGCACCACATAATAGTTTGCCATGAGCGGCACACTTATCTGTCCGATGGTCACGTTGTTGTTCGTAATGCCTGATCCGCTTTTCACGCTTACATCCTCATGGTCAAGGTAATGGTTGCCTGCCTGAACGTAAAAGCATCCCAGGGTAAAGGCCAGCTGGTTGCTTGTGTTATACATCAGCTCGGCACCGGCAAGAAATCCTGCCTTGAAACGGTCATCGATAGGTTCAGACTGCGAACCGTTGCTATAGTATAATGTATGCTCAGAAAACTTGGCAAGCGACACGCCTACCTGGGGAATGACAGACAGTTTGCCTGCTCTGTTAAACGGTTCTTGCGCGTTGGCCGACAACGCAATGACTGAAATGAACGTAAAAATTGCAAAACTTTTCATCTTGTATGGACTATTGTTTTTGTTAAGGATAACGTTTTTTCGGCTCCTTTATTGCCTGCCGGCCTGTTCAAAAGAGCCCAATAATTGTTTGCTAATACACCGAAAATGATTAACTTTGCATCATGGAGCTAATGACTTTTGTTGATATCGCCCGTCCGCCGTTCCTTATGGAGCCGGGCGAAAAGGTGCTTTTTGTGGGTTCATGCTTTGCCGACAACATCGGCAGGCGCTTTGTTGAAGAGCAGTTCAGGGCCACCGTAAATCCCTACGGCGTGATGTACAACCCCGCCAGCATCCTGCACACCGTGGAGCGTTGCCCGGAGCGGGGCTTCAAGACGGCCTTCTTCACCCTGGGCACCAATCATGTGTATGTGGAGAAGGCCACGGGCGAGATAGTAGACAACTGCCGCAAGCAACCACAAAGTCTATTTAGGGAAGAACAGTTGTCGGTTGAGGAATGTGCCAAGCAACTCATCGAGGCCATTCATCTGCTAAGCCAACGTTATCCGAAGGTAAGGTATCTGTTGACCGTATCACCCATCC
>DLDC01000171.1 GCA_002480935.1 Prevotella sp. UBA7782
GGTTTCCCCGTTACCGACATCAATGATATTCCCGCCGACCAGATTGAGACCATCGATGTGCTGAAGGATGCCTCTTCAACAGCCATCTATGGTTCACGCGGTGGTAACGGTGTTATTCTTATCACAACCAAGTCGGCTAAGGACGGCAAGCTGTCGGTGTCGTATAACGGCTATTATCAGGCCAAGTGGGCTGCCAAGAAGCTTGATGCCATGAGCGCGCAAGACTATGTGGCTCTTACGTGGGCATACGCCAGCGCCCCCGGTTCGGGCGGTTCGGGCGATGACATCGCAAAATATTTCGGTCTGGGACAGAAGTATGGCAACCACTATGCTGAGTATGCCAATGTGGCGGCACACGACTATACGGACGACTTGCTGCGCACGGCATCGAGCTGGAACCACAATGTGAGCCTGAGCGGAGGCAATGACAAGACCAAGTTTACCTTCTCTACCAACTATGTGAATGATGATGGCATCAAGATAAACTCCAACTTTGAGCGTCTGGCTATGGACCTGAAGCTGAGCCAGAAAATCAATAAGATGTTGACGTTCGACATGGATGTGCGCTATTCTGACATGAATGTGCTGGGCTCTGACCCCACTACGTCGAGCAAAGGCTCCATCCTTTCGTCGGCCTTTGAGTATCGTCCCATCGACAAACCCTTCGGCACAGACGACTTCACGCTCTTTGGTATGGGCGCAAACAACATAGACCCGTCGCAGAATCCGGTCGCCATACAGTCTATGTTATATAATAAGGTGAACAAAAACAGGCTGCGTGGCAACTTTGCTCTGACGTTCACTCCCGTGAAAGGTCTCACCGCCCGTGCCGAATATGCCATGGGCCGCAACTGGGGCGAGACGAAGTATTATGACGACGGCTCTATCAACAGCCTCTTCACAAAGGGATATAAGTATGCCAAGTATGGCAAGACGAATGGCAAGAACTGGCGCTTCCTGGGCACAATCAATTATGTCGTGCAAGGCTTGGGCGACAAGCACCACCTTGACTTCCTCTTGGGCAATGAGGAAATCAAGCGCCAGTCGGACGCACTCACCGTATATGGCGCCGGCTTCCCTATGGGTGAGGCGTGGACACGCGACCGTGTCTTTGGCTTGATAAACATGGGCGACGCCACGGCTTATCCCGCAGACAACCGTTATGAGAACAGCTATGATGTGCCACAAACCACGGAATCGTGGTTCGGCCGTGTAAACTACTCACTGCTGGGCAGGTATCTCTTCACCGCAACGATGCGTGCCGACGGCTCTTCCAAGTTTGGCCCGAACCACCATTGGGGCTACTTCCCTGCTGCTGCCCTGGCTTGGCGTATCTCTGACGAGCCGTTTATGGCCGGCGCGCACAACTGGCTAGACAACTTGAAACTCCGCCTCTCGTATGGTACCGCGGGCAATGACAACATCGACTCAGGACTATGGAATGAGCTCTGGCAGGCCAGTACGGGTGTGTGGGATGAGAAGACGGTTCAGATATACAAGCCATCAGGTCTGAAATATAACCCCGACCTGAAGTGGGAAACCAACATCTCGCGTAACATTGGCTTCGACTTTGGCTTCTTCAACCGCATCAATGGTACGTTGGACTTCTATTACAACTCGACCAAAGACCTGCTTATGAACCAGCAGATAGACTCTTCTACGGGCTACACCAACCAGTATGTCAACCTGGGCAAGACCTCTAACAAGGGTATAGAGCTTGCTGTTAATGCTGCTCTGGTGCGCACCAAGAACTTCAACCTGACCATGAACTTCACTTACAACATGAACTTCAACCGGGTAGATGAGCTGCCTGACGGTCAGGACATACTGTATGGCTCGGGCTGGGCTTCCTCCGGACAGACTCCGCGCAACGACTTCATGTTGAAAGAGGGCAAGCCCGTGGGTCTGGTGAGAGGCTACCAGTATGATGGTTATTATAAGGTGTCTGACTTTGATTATGATGCTTCTACAGGTGTATACAAGTTGAAGCAGGGCGTGCCCGACATTTCAGGAAACGTTTATACGGCCTATCCTAAGCCCAATGAGCTGAAAGTGGCTGCGGGGCAGAACGCTTTTCCGGGAGCCATCAAGCTGAAAGACCTTAATGGCGACGGTATCGTAGACTCTGACGATGAGGGTATCATAGGCGAACTTCAGGCACATCACACGGGAGGCTTCGGCTTCTCCGGCAACTACAAGGGCCTGGACTTCAGCGCAAGCTTTACTTATCAGTTGGGCGGTAAGGTATATAACGCCTCTGCTATGACTCAATACACCGGCGGAAAAGAGCCGGGCATCGGCAAGAACCGCCGGGCATGGCTCTCCAACTACTTTAAAGTGTATGACATTAAGGACGGTGAGCTTATGCCGGTGACAACACCTGAAGAGCTGGAGGCCCTGAATGGAGGCGCTAAATATCCTCTGCCTTTCTTTGAGATGAATATCGTTACCTCGCAGTTTATAGAGAGTGCCAGCTTCTTGCGCCTTAATACGCTCACCCTGGGATATACCCTTCCGAGCAGCCTGACCAAGAAAGTGGGCGTGCAGAGCGCGCGTTTCTACGTGACAGGAGGCAACCTTTTCTGCATAACAGGCTACTCAGGTCTCGATCCTGAGGTGAATACCGACATGACACGTAACGACTATTATCCTACTCCCAACATGGATTATGGTGCCTATCAGCGTGCACGTACCTTTACCGTGGGCCTGAATGTGAAGTTTTAAACTATGATGCTATTTGATAAAAACATTGAATTATGAAGAGAGTAATATATATGATAATGGGAGCTTCATTGCTGGCCGGTGCCACAACCTCGTGCTCTGATTTTCTCGACCAGGAGTCTCCCTCACAGACAACCAAGGACTTTGTGCTGTCTGACCCCACTACGCTGCGCGCGGCCATGCAGAATGTGTATGACGTTTGGCGCTCTGACGGCAGCGGAGCGTTTTATGACTTCATCGTCTCGGCCACTGATATGGAGAATCAGCCGGAGGCTTACAAGAGTCAGATAAACCGTTGGACAACCTCTTATTTCTATGGATGGAATGCCAACGAGACGGCCAGAGGACCTGAAACCTTTGACCCCAACGGCAATGGTATGTATAACTCTGTTTGGACATCGTTGTATAAGATCATCGGACTGTCTAACAACATCATCAACCAGATGGAGAATGCCTCTAACTATAAGGACATGATGGCTCAGACTGCACCCAGCGACCTGTCGCAGATATACGGAGAGGCTATCACCATGCGTGCTACGCTCTACTATGAGCTGACACGTAGGTATGGCGATCTGGCCTATCAGACGGTGGCTGGCAGCGCTGCCACGCACCTGACCAACCGCGACTCGCTGAGTGAGTGCATACTGAAAGACCTTGAGAAGGTGATACCTTTGATGTATAGGGACGGTGAAAGTACGGTGAATAAGACTTACTTCAACCGCACTTATGCTGAAGGACTCGTAGGCCGAATATGTCTTTGGGAGGCTGGCTATCAGACTCGGCGCACCGATATGGGCGAGAGCTACTATACAGATATAGAGGGCAAGCCCCTGTCTTTCGAGACAGTGTCGAAGGATGCCACCCATCAGTGCTTCTATGGCAGAAGGTCTGACTGGAAAAAATTCTATACCTTGGCTGAGAAGTATCTTGGTGATGCCATCGCAAAACCCGGAAACATTCACCTGCAAACAACTGACCCACGCACGGAGGCTCGCTATAAGGAGCACCCTAACCCCTATCAGTATGTCTTCCAGCAGAACATGATGGGTGTGGATACGCAGAATCCTACGCTGGCAGATGAGAGTGTTCATGAGATACCAGATACGCACGCCAATGGTAACAGCGAACGTCCTTATGCCTTCGGCAGACCGTCTAACGGCGGAAGCTCTAACTATTATCCTTGCAAGTCGTATGGACAGTCGAGATTCAACCCACTTTACTATTACGATATGTTCGATCCCAACGACATGCGTAGGGATGTTACATGTACTGTAACTGGTTCTGACGGTCACGGATGTGAGGCTCTGCTCAACTTTACCAAGGGCTCGCGACTGAACGGAGGTATTGCCTTGAACAAATGGGATGAGAACAGAATGGCTCATCCATGGACGCTGAAGCAGCGCCAGAGCGGTACCAACAATCCCTACATGCGCTTTTCAGACATCATCTTGATGCAGGCTGAGGTGAAAGCCGGGCTGGGCAAGGATGCTGAGGCCAAGCAATATCTTGAGGAAATACGCAACCGTGCCTTCGGTTCGGCTGCAAAGGCCAATACAGATGCTTACATAGCCAAGCAAGGATCGTTGCTCAAGGCTATCATCAACGAGCGCGGATTGGAGTTTGGAGGTGAAGGTAGCCGCAAGTATGACCTGATTCGCACCAATTTGTTGGATGAGGTTGTGACGGCATTCCATCAGAAAGCATCAGCCATGATAAACGACCTGAAGACCAAGGGCTATCATCGCTTTGACAATGGAAACGAGATTTCTAATTATGTATGGACCAAGAAGGTGGATGCCAAGAGCACGTATGGCTACAGGCTGACAGCTCAATGCCCGGCAGACAAGACAGATGACCCCGTGCTCTATCCAAGCTGGCGTGGTCAGAATGACGACTGGGATGCCGTGGCAGACTATAATGGTACAAAGAAGTCGGCCCTCACTGCAGGTTCTATGACCAACTTGGCCATCAAAGGACTCTTCAAGCACATTGAGCCGGGTAGTGATGAGGCTAAGCAACTGGAAGCTGAGGGCTACACAATGCAACCTTGGGCTATCACCATCTGGGCTGTTTATGACAAGAATAAAAATGCTTATGTTGAAGATTTGATGGCTCAGAAGCAATATGATTATTACATCTACAATGGCTATACCGTTGGTCAACCACCTATCTATATGCTTATGATGGGCGGAGATATCATCAAAAACTCGAATGGAGTGCTTCATAATGGCTATGGTTTCAGGGATAAGTAAGATGCTCAAGTGGCAAGATGCGCTGCAATAGCTGATGGCGCTTATTGCTGATAAAGATAGGTGGGCGGGCTCATAGGGCTGCGCCCACCTATGGTTTATGGGGCAGCAAGCGGCTGTAGGTATATATATTAATAAGGTGTAGCACCGCAGTCAAAACATGACACAGGCATGAAGAGGGTAGGGCTCATTGGCCTCGATGGTGACTGTAAGGGCTGGTCAGGGCGTGATGAGCCGATTTTATAGTATCAAAATAAAAGAACGAAAGTTATATATTGTTAATTAGACAACATCGTTCAAAAATTCTTTTCTTATATATACTGTATTTTGGCGAAATCTTCGTAACTTTGCAGCCCGAAATAACCTATTGTGTGACGGCGTGCCGTTATGTAGGTGTTTTTCGTGTAAAACGTTGATTACAAATAAATATAAATATATAAATTAAAAAGTAAAATTATGCCTAC
>DLDC01000079.1 GCA_002480935.1 Prevotella sp. UBA7782
GCAAAGAGGCCATGTGGTCATACCAACCCTCAGGAGGCAGGGTCACGAAACTACGGGTATTGATGAACACGGCCATCGGACTGTGAAGCCAGGGACGGCCCAGCCACACCGTGGTTTCGGCCGGATTGCCTGGCGCGGTGATGGTTGTGCCGCTTAATACGTAGCCCCACGTGGTGCCCTCAGCGTGCTTCGGAGCGACAATCCAGCCACCTTGCTTCGCCATGATGCACAGTGTGCAGCGGTCGAAGAACACGTTGCCCTGACCATAAAGAAAGTCTACGGCGCCCTCTATGTAGCAATCCAGCACATAATTGCGTGCGTTCACATCATTGGCCGTGCGGTAAGTGTCCTGAAAGGAGAGCATCTTGCAGTGGTTAACAATGTTTCTGTCGGCCTTGGTATATAGTGCCAAGGCCTGCGGACCGGCCAGATGGCGCGTTCCCCATGCGTTTTCGAAACAGATATTCTCTAGATATACGTCGGTGGCATGGCTCACCAGCGTGGCCGCAACGTCTACGGGCGCGGCGTTAGGACCGCCGCTCACCCTGTCATCCCACACGGTTACGCTGTCTCGGTTCTCGCCAATGAGATAAATGAAGGGCTTGTTCTGCGGTATAAAAACATGCTCGTGATAACGTCCTGCCTTTATTAATATGGTGTAAGGTCGCGCTTGATGCTCCGGCGCGGCGTCTATGGCATCTTGCAAGGTGGCATAATCGCCCGTGCCATCTTGCGCCACTACCAGGTCGAACACCCCGTTGCCATGGTGCTGGGCAGCCGCAGCCAGCGTGTGTAAAGCGATGAAAAGGAGTAAGAATGCTTTTTTCTTCATGATGAAACAGATGTTTGGGTTAAAGAAAGAAATGATTTTTATTCTACGGCAAAGTTAACCATAAATCCCATTTTGCAGGTGTAAAAAACGGTTTATGAGGATAGACAAATCGTTTTTTAGCCCTTTCGAAGAGCGGAAAAAGGCCACATTGAGCTATTTTTTAACTTCTTAAACCGATTTTTACCCTTCTTTTCAAGCCACAATATCTAATTTTGCCACAGCAAGCCAGCCTGAACGCGGCTTAGCCAAGAAGGCAATCACTTTACCTAATAATAATTATTAAAATTACTACAGCTGATGAAAAACAAACTAAATCCCTTCCTGCGCATGCTCTGCATGGCCATGATGACGCTCATGGCACTAGGCATGACGGCCCAGGAACGAACAGTGTCGGGTACGGTCACCGATGGGCAAGAGCCTCTCATTGGCGTTACCGTGCAAGTGAAAGGCAACTCCAAGGTAGGAACCGTAACAGATGTAGACGGCAAATACACGTTGCGAGTGTCATCGCCAGGTACTATTCTCGTCTATTCTTACGTGGGTTACCAGACGCAAGAAAAGATGGTGGGCAGCAACTCGCGCATCGACGTGACGCTGGAGTCTGACTCCAAGAACCTCAACGAGGTGGTTGTGATAGGCTACGGCACGATGAAGAAGAGCGATCTCACGGGTTCGGTGTCACAACTCAACTCTGCCGACTTCAAGAGCGGCAACCAACTGTCGGCCCAACAGCTCATGCAGGGCGCCTTCGCAGGCGTTAACATCGCCCAAAACTCCGGCAAGCCGGGCGGAAGCACCACCATACGCGTGCGTGGCGGTACGTCGGTGAACGCCAGCAACGACCCTCTCTACGTGATAGACGGTGTGCCTATCGATGCCGCAGCGGGCGCTTCGAAGGCCAACATTGGCACTTACAGCAACGACTTCTTTGATCAGGAGGCCGCAAACCCACTAGACATGCTCAACCCTAACGACATTGAGTCGATCGATGTGCTGAAAGACGCGTCGGCAACTGCCATTTACGGAAGCCGAGGAGCCAACGGCGTGATCATGATAACCACCAAGAAGGGCAAAGCAGGCGTGCAACAGCTCAACTATGGATATAGCATTGGCTTCAGCTCAGCGGCTAAGAAGCTCGACATGCTGACGGGTGACGAGTATCGAAAGGCCTGCTCCGACCTCGGACTGACCTATCTGGACGGCGGCCAAAACCAGAACTGGCAAGACATGGTGATGCGCACCGCCGTGCAACAGAGCCACTACCTGTCGTTCATGAGCGGCGGAGAATACACCAATTATCGTGCTTCTTTGAGCTACAACGACCAAGACGGCATCATGCGCGGAGCTTGGCAGCAGAACTACACCGGCCGTGTGAACATCAACCACAGCGCCCTGGACGGCAAGCTGAAGTTGGTTTTGAACATGAACTACGGCGAGACACACTCTAACCAGGCACCTACTTCAAGCACCGTAGGCAGCGAGATGGGCTCCAGCATGCTCTATGAGGCCTATGTCTTCAACCCCACTCTGCCTGTATATACCGAGACCGGCGACTTCTATGACGTGCGCCCGTATCGCGTTAACCCCATGTCGTTCGTCAGCGAACTGCCTGACAAGCGGGTGAACAAGCACTTCATAGGCAACCTGAAGGCCGACTGGAACTTCTATAAGCCATTCACCCTGGAGGTGAACATGGGCTATACGAACAACAGTCAGGACAGAAACGCCTACATATCTAAGAGTAATCTGCTGGGAGACGGCAACAACGGCCGCGTGTCTTTGCAACGACTGAAAGACTACTCCAAGCTTTTGGAGACCATACTGAAGTATGACCAGAGCTTCGGAAAGCATCACATCAACGCCATGGCAGGCTATTCTTATCAGTATTTCTGGGATGAGGGCTTCTCAACAGCCGCTTACGGCTTCCTCTCTGACGAGTTTAAGTGGTATAACATTGCCGCTGCCAAAACCATAGAGAGCCAGAGCAGCTATGCCGAGAGCAACAAGCTCATCTCCTTCTACGGCCGCGCCAACTATAATTATGACAACCGCTACCTCTTCACAGCCACCGTACGCCATGACGGTTCAAGCCGTTTCGGCAAGGACCATAAGTGGGGAACGTTCCCATCATTCGCCGCTTCGTGGCGCATCACCGAAGAACCGTTCTTCCATGTAGACGCTATCTCCAACCTGAAGCTGCGTGCCAGCTGGGGTCTGACGGGTAACCAGGAGATCGGAAACTATAATGCCATCTCCACACTGAGCGCTGCTACGTGGGGATATATCTTCGGAGGAAACAAGCAAACCGTGGTTCTGCCGCAGCAATATGCCAACCCCGACCTGAAGTGGGAGTCTACTTCGCAAACTGACATCGGCCTGGACTTTGGCTTCTTGCATAACCGTCTGCACGGAAGCATAGACTGGTACTATAAGAAGACCAAGGACCTGCTGCTCTCAGTGGCTGTGCCTTCGCCATCGCTCATCACCACTCAGCTGGCCAACGTGGGCTCGGTGAGAAACACGGGTGTTGAGATTGAGCTGGGCGCTGACATCATCCGGACAAAGGATTTCAGCTGGGACGCTACGCTGAACTTCGCTACCAACAGCAACAAGCTCACCAGTCTGTCGAACGATAAATGGACGGGCAACGACGTGCTGTGGGCTCCTTGCAACGGCCAAGGCCTCTCCGGACAATACTCACAGATTATTAAGGTGGGCGAACCTCTGGGTACTTTCTATGGCAAACGCTTCATAGGCTTCGACGAAAAGGGCATGGAGAAATATGCCAACGACGGTGCCGTGGAGAAGATAGGCTGCGCTCAGCCCGACTTCACCTATGGTCTGGCCACCACGCTGCGCTATAAGAGCCTCTCACTGTCGCTCAACTTCCGCGGCAGCCAGGGCAATGACGTGTACAACAACACGGCCAACAACTTCATGTACACCAACAGTTTGCCGGGCCGTAACGTGCTGAAGGACGCCCTGACATCTGGTGTCAGCGTGCAGCAGGCCAAGACTTACTCGTCACGCTTCATCGAAGACGGCTCTTTCTTCCGCCTCGACAACCTCACGCTGGGCTACGATTTCGCCGTGCCCGCGCTCAAAGTGTCGCACGCCCGTGCCTATTTCACGGCGCAGAACCTGTTCTGCATCACCGGCTACAGTGGTCTTGACCCTGAGGTGAACACCGACACGTCGGGCAACGGACGCTCTATTCTGGGCGTAGACTATCTCAGTTATCCCCGCTCGCGCACCTTCCTCTTTGGTGTGAACGTTACTTTCTAACAACAAAAAACGATGAACAAAATGAAAAGAAACAAGATATTCAGCCGCGCAGCCCTCTTGCTTATGGGCGCACTTGCCCTAGGGAGCTGCACCGACCTCGACGAAGAGCTTTACGGAAGGCTCACCCCCGACAATTATTATCAGACAGAGGACCAAGTGCTATCATCGCTTGCAGGCTGCTATGAGTATATGGCTTACATGAGCCGGGCAGGCGGCGACAGCTGGCGAATAGGCGAATACGGCACCGACGAGCTCTATTGCCCGGGCCGGGCCAACGGTGGATGGTATGACGAATACGTCAATCAGCTCATGGAGCACAAGTGTACGCCCGACAACGACCGCCTGAACGTGTGTTGGAACACCTATATCTTCCCGGGCATCGGCGCCGACAATGCCGTGCTGGCTGCCATGGAATCGTCGGCCGTAAAGGACCAGCTGAAGGCTCCTATAGCCGAGGCAAGAGCTCTGAGAGCTTACGAATACTTCTACGCCATGGACTATTTTGGCAACGTGCCCATCTTTACCGACCCGCGACCCGATGCCAACAACATGCCCCAGACATCGCCGCGCAAAGACGTTTACGACTTTGTGGTGAGCGAGTTTAAGGCTGCTGCCGAGGACCTTCCGTCGGCTAAGGACGTCGGTGCAAGCTATTATCCCCGGCTGACCAAAGAAGCTGTCTACACCCTTCTGGCATCCGTGTACCTCAATGCCGAGGTTTACAGCGGCACGGCACATTGGGCCGACGTGGTGGATATGTGCGACAAGGTTATCAACAGCGGTGCTTTCCAGCTGGCTGATAACGTGGGCGACTGCTTCCTCTCTACCAACGAGGGCACGTGCAAGGAGAATATCATCGCCTTCTCAGTCGATCCTACGAAGGCCGTAGACGGCAATCAGTTCATGCTCTACGCACAGCACGCGGCCGATAAGGATAAGTATAACCTGCCATTCTCGCCTGCTTGCGGCTATTGCTTCTCTGATGAGGCCCTAAGCTGGTATGATGATCCCAACGACAAGCGCCTGTCGCTGCTCGAATATGGTCCACAATATTACCTGGACGGCACCACTCCGCTCATGGATCCCGACAATCCCGGCCAGCAACTGGTGCTCACCTCGCTCAAGTCGAAGACGGCAGCGCAGAACAACGAGGGTTATCGCGTGCTGAAATATTCGCCCGTGGGAGCTAAGTTCTCCGGCTATAACGCCGACAACGACTATATTGCAGAGCGCTATTCCAACGTACTGCTCATGAAGGCTGAGGCACTCTTCCGCATGGGCAAGAACGCTGATGAGGCACTGAAGCTGGTTAATCAGGTGCGCACGCGCAGCCATTGCGCGCCGTTCGCCGAACTTTCGCTCGACAAGATAGAGAAGGAGCGCGCCCGTGAGTTTATTTGGGAGAACCAAAGAAGGAAGGATATGATACGCTTCGGCTCGTATTTCAAGGAGAAGACGTTCTATGCTGACGGCAATACCGAGCAATGGCGTGGCATCTACCCCATACCGCAGAAGCAGATAAACGCCAACCCCAAGTTGAGCCAGAACCCGAATTACTAAAATGTGGCTAATAGTTTGTCAATGGAAAAGAGCTGCATGATGACATAAACGTGTCTCTTTTTCAAAATCTTTTCCCGTCGGCGCATGTGTGATACATGCCCGGCGGGCTTTTCGTTGCGCCCTGCCAAACCGCAAAACAGGCATTTTTACAAACCCAAACAGGCACTTTCGCAACGCAAAACAGGCACTCTTGCAACGCAAAAGTGCCTGTTTTGTATTCTAGCCCCTACATCGCTTGAAGCCAGCCACTTCTGAAACACCTTGCTCTCCCACCCCAACATCCCGGCCGGCAGGGAGCAAAAGGATGGTAAAAGAAGATTATTTGACAAAGATTAGGTACATTGGCAAAAAATAACTATATTTGTAACCTGCAAAGAAATCCATTACTACACGGCACGAAACGAACCACGCCGAAGATTAAGAACTTATCATACTAACAAACAACAAGGCGCAACGGCACGGCCACAAGCCCACGCCAACAAGGCCCGGACATGCGCCTCAAAACACAACCATGATGAAAAGAACAACCTTTAGCACCCTGCTGAGAGCCTGCTTGCTGCTCGTCACGTTGCTGTACATAGGCAACGGCGCTGGCGCACAGACACATTACAGCTTCACGGCCTATAACACCGACTGGGGATTTGTGCAGAAAGAGGTGATGCAAATCATGCAGGACAAGGGCGGAGAAATGTGGTTTGCCACATGGGACGGACTCTACCGCTACGACGGCTCGCGCTTTTCAAACTACAAGGCACGCCCCGGCGATGGCGTGCGCATGGAGAGCAACCGCCTGGAAACGATATGCGCCGACGGCAGCAACATCTGGATGCGGGGCTACAACGGCAGTGTGACACGCTTCGACACACGCATGAACAGCATAGACAATCTGCCCGGACAACCCTTCATTGCCACTTCTATACAGCCCATAAGCAGCGGAGGCATCTGGATAACGGCCGACGACGGACGAATATACCGCGCGTGGGCCGGCAAAAGCGACAACAAGATAAGACTGCAAATGTGCTTCAAGGGCAGAAAAGGCGGGCAACGACACCTCATAGCCGACCATCGGGGCAACCAATGGATCTTCGCCGACGAAGCATTATGGCGCTATGACGCTGCCAAAGGGCGTTTCGTCGTGGTTAGGAAGCCCTTTCGGGGCGTGAGTCTCTACGAGAATGGGGGCTCACTTTATTTTGCCTGCCAAGGCGGAGTAGTCATGCAGCTCACCGGCAAACGGTGGATAGCACACAAGTTGCCCACACCTGCCACAGTCTCTCAGCTCACCCGGCTGCCCCAGGGATGTTGGTTCGCGGCCACGATGGGCGACGGAGCCTACGTGCTCAGGGCCGACATGAGCGTGCTGAAGCACCTGATCATGCCGCAGGCGGTGCCGGGCACGGGCAGCATAGCGTCGTTCAGGCAAGACAGCCACGGCGACATCTGGTTCTGTTCGGGGCTGCCCGGCGTGAGTCATTACGATGCCCGGCTCGGCACGCTGGAGTTTCTGCCCATGCAAGGACAGTTCAGCAACGACCCCACATTGTGGAGGCGCGACATCAAGATAGTAGAGAACAGCCAAGGAACGCTGTGGCTCTCGCCCTCCGGCAACGGTCTGGCCCGATACGACAGAGCCACGCGCAGCCTCATACCGTTCTTTGATGCCAACCGGCAAGCGGTGTGGACAACCGAGAATACCGTCTCGGATATGTTCATGGACCATCAGGGCAACCTGTGGTATAGCGGCAAATACACGGGTCTGGAAAAGGCTACGCCCATGACAGAGCAGTTCTTCACCCTGCAATATACCACCAACAGCGAGAGCGGAAAGGATGTGCGTGGCCTCTTTCAAGACTCAAAGGGACGCGTGTGGATAGGCGCCAAGAACGGTGTGGTGAGCGTCTTCGACAGTAGGATGCGCTATCTGGGCGACCTGACATCGCAAGGCAGCATCGTGCCGCACAGCCAGCAACCCATCGGCCATGCCTATGCCTTTGCCGAAGACGCGCACGGCGTGATATGGATGGGCACCAAATTCAAGGGACTATACAGCCTCACGCCCACCGCGGCGGGCACGTTCAGCGTGCGCCATTACGAGGCCGACGGCTCACGTTATGCCCTGCCGCACAACGATATCTTCTGTCTCACGACAGACCATCATGGCCGTCTGTGGATAGCAACCTACGGGGGCGGGCTCTGCTACACGCTTCTGGGCGACCCCAGTCACCGCTTCATACATGCCGGAAACCAGCTGCGGCAGTATCAAACCGACCGTTTTGCCAAGGTGCGCTGCGTTACGGCCGATGGCAAAGGCACGATATGGGTGGGCACAACATCGGGTATGCTGTCGTTCAGCGAACGCTTTAACGACCCGCGCAACGTGCGCTTTACCAGCTATCGCCGCGTGCCCGAAGACGCGTCTTCGCTGAGCAACAACGACGTACTGGACATTCGCGTGGCACGCAACGGCACAATGTATGTGTGTACCTATGGCGGAGGATTCTGCCAGGCAGTACGCTCGGCAGGCGGAAAGGTACTCTTCAGGCCCTTCACCATGGCAGACGGCCTGCGAAGCGACATCGTATTCTCATCGCAAGAAGACCGTTCGGGCAATCTATGGCTGGCCACCGAGAACGGACTGGTGAAGTTCTACCCCCGCAATCACCAACTGGAGACCTACTCATCATCGTTCTTCGGCAAGACAGTAGACATCAACGAGGGGCAAGCCTTGCGCCTGGCCGACGGCCGACTGATGTTTCCTTCACGCAACTGGGGGGCTATCTACTTCAGCCCGCAGCAGGTTAGGGTGAGCCGTTTCAAGCCCCGCATCGTCTTCGACAGCTTCATGCAGAACCAGCAAACCATACAACCCTCGGCACAAAAGGACGCTATTCTCACCGCAGACATCAACAGCATGAGCAGCATAACGTTGCCGCACAACCGCAACAGCTTCAGCATTGGCTTCGCGGCGCTAGACTATCGCGACCCCAAAAACATCAGCTACGCCTACAAGTTGGAGGGTTTCGACCGGCAGTGGGTGCTGGCCGGCAACGCTCATGAGGCCGTTTACAGCAATCTTCCGCCCGGACACTACATCTTTAAAGTGCGCTCCACCAACAGCGATGGCGTGTGGACAGACAACACACGCAGCATTGAGGTGACGGTGAAGCCCTCGTTCTGGCAGACGGGATGGGCGTGGCTGCTCTATTTCTTGCTGCTGGTGGGCGTGGTGGCCGTGTCTACCTATATTCTCTTCACCATACTCAGGCTGAAGCAGAAGGTGCACATCGAACAGCAGATAGCCGACATGAAGATGCGGTTCTTCACCAATATATCGCACGAGATACGCACGCCGCTCACGCTTATATCGGGCAGCGTGAAGGAGATATTGCGCCGTGACAGCCTCAGTAAGCAGCAAAGGCAGCAGCTGGGCGTGGTAGACATCAACGCAAACAGACTGGTAAGG
Source organism: Prevotella sp. UBA7782 (assembly GCA_002480935.1). Next base: position 9,141 of record DLDC01000079.1, read on the forward strand.
CTGGTGAACCAAATGCTTGACCTGCGCAAAGCCGAGAGTGGCAAGATGCGACTGAAGCTGCAACGCACCGAGATGGCGCAGTTCTTGCGTGGCGTGATGGTTAACTTTGACGATCTGGCTACCCGGCAGCACATTGCGTTCAGCCTCGAAGAGCCGGAGCAGGATGTGGTGATTTGGATAGACAGAGAGAAGATGGACAAGGTGATATTCAACCTTTTGTCTAACGCCTTCCGCTTCACGCAACGCGGAAAGCGCGTCACGGTGTCGCTGCAAGGGCGGGGCGACCACGCCAGAGTGACCGTGAGCGACGAGGGAAGTGGCATATCAGCCGAACGACAAAAGAATATTTTTCAGCTATTCAGCTCTTCTGAGGGCTCCGGAGCCATGGAGCAACAGCACACGGGCATAGGACTGGCTCTGACAAAAGACCTGGTGGAGCTGCACGGAGGCACCATCAGCGTGAGGAGCACCGTGGGTGTGGGCAGCAGCTTTAGTGTAGACTTGCCCGTGAACGCGCCGGGAACTGACCGCAAAGCCGACTATATAGCCGACGACGAACAACTGAACAACACACCACAAGAGCCACTGCCCCAGAGCGAACAAGTGTGTGATGAGGCTGGACAAGCATGTGACGCAGAGCCAGACGGCAGGCAACAGGTGCTCGTAGTAGACGATAACGCCGACATGCGCAACTTTATCAAAGTGTTATTGCAGGAGAATTATGCCGTGACAACGGCCCGCAATGGCGAGGAAGGCATGAAGAAGGCGTTGGAAACGCAGCCCGACATCATCATAGCCGACTATATGATGCCCGTCATGGACGGCATAACGATGGCCGGAAAGCTGCGCAACGACGTGCAAACCAGTCACATTCCCATCATCATGCTGTCGGCCCGTACCGACGACGAGAGCAAGATAATGGGATTGGATACGGGCGTTGACGCTTACATAGACAAGCCCTTCAGCGCTGATGTGCTCAGATCGCGCGTCAGCAACCTCATCAGGCAACGCCAACTGCTGCAACAACGCAACGTGAACCACTACATACAGAAGCAAGCCATGCCCGCCATGGAAGGCAACGAGCGCGACAAGCAGTTCATGGAACGGCTCACGCAATACATAGAACAGCATCTCACGGAGGGTAATCTCAGCGTAGACGCGCTGGCAAGGGAGATGGGCATGAGCCGTTCGGTGTACTTCAAGAAGGTGAAAGCCCTCACGGGGCTGGGTCCGGTAGACTATCTGAGGGGCTTGCGTATGCAACGTGCCGCCGCGTTGATAGACTCCGGACAGTACAGCATGGCTGAAATTACCACGCTCATAGGCATGAACGATGCCCACTACTTCAGCAAATGCTTCAAGCAACAGTATGGCATGACGCCCTCAGCATGGAAGGTCAGGCAGCGCTGAAGGGTGCCTAACGGCGCCCGTTGCCATAACCCACGGCCCTGACAACGTATTCACCGGCCGGTGAGGTAATGGTATATGAGCACTGAGTGGTAAGACCTTGCAGCCTGCCCCGGTGATAAATCATATAGCCCCGAGCCCCTTCAACAGCCTTCCAATACAACTTTCGGCCTCTCGCTAAGGCCTTGGGAGCAGGCAGGGCACGACAGATGAGCATCGGGTTCCAGCTGTCTGAGCCCCGCATCACATTCTCCGCAGTGTAAGCTTTGGCCTCATCGGCCGTGAGATGGTTCTTGGCTGTGCCCCATACAGTATCGTTCTGAGCTGTCACCATATAGTAACGGCTGATGCGCTTGCTCAAGTCGAGCGGCCGTCCTTGGCCATCCATGGTGTTGTAATCGGCATAAACCTTGGGCAAAGAGGCCATGTGGTCATACCAACCCTCAGGAGGCAGGGTCACGAAACTACGGGTATTGATGAACACGGCCATCGGACTGTGAAGCCAGGGACGGCC
>DLDC01000212.1:0-5647 GCA_002480935.1 Prevotella sp. UBA7782
GCTCCACGAATACGCATGTAGGTGGTTCCTGTGCCCAAACCATTCTCACTCCATGCCAGCACACCGGGCGTTTGAGCCAGCAGGAAGGGCATTTCCATGCCCGTCTTTGAGAACTTTTGCAGTTCGTTTTTCTTGATGTTCGACACGGCGAAAGGCGCGTTTTTATCGGCCCTAACACCTTTTACCACAACCTCTTGCAGTTGTTGGGTGGCAAGCGTGTCTACTTGCGCGTTGGCTCCGGCTACACTTGAGAGTGCCGCAGCAACAAAAACAATTCTTTTCATGAGTTGTTTTACCTTAATTAAAAGCATCCTCCACCTCCCTATTGAGTAAGAATGGCGGTGCTATATAACAAACGTAAAGGGGGAATGTTCCTACGCCGGCATTACCCGGATCAGGTTCATGGGTGTAATCTCAGCCATGCAAAAAGCCCTTTGTTAGCCTTTCAGCCAACAAAAGAGGCTCACATAGCACCCCTTAGCTTCCATTTTGAAAGCCACTGCAAAGGTAATACATTAATCTGAAAATGCAAAAGAAAGATTAAAAAAATCAAAATTTTTTATCAATATACTGACTTTCAGACCCTGAAAAGATGCTAGAAGGTGGCTATTGGCCTGTTTATGGTGTTTGAAAGTGTTTGGTTATTATCGTCTGAACAAGGCTTTTCTAACGAAAGATAAGGTTGGTGATCATCTGACATGAAGACTAAAAAAAGAGGAAAGGGAGCAGACCGATGATCCGCTCCCTTTATATAATAAGGTAAGATAAGCTTCATGGAAGCTTAAACACTTGCTATTTGACGAGCATCTTACGCTGTACGTCGCCCACAGTCACTACATATACGCCCGGCTTTAGGCTGATAGCCTGACTGCCAGACACTGTTCCGGCATACACTTGTGCGCCAGAGAGTGTGTAAACAGTTACGTTTGCTGAGCTTTCTGTGTTGAAACGAAGCTCGCCCTTGCCGCTTTCCACGCTCAGTGTCTGGGTGCCTACGCCCTCAATACGAGTAGACACAACAAACTGAACGAGCACTTCGGTAGCAGCGGTAACGGTGAATTGGTTGTTGGCAGCCACCTTTCCGTTAGCCTTCACCGAAGCCAGCGCATAGCCTGATGCCGGTGTTGCCGTTACCTTCACAACAGTGTTCTTGGCCACCTTGGTGCCGCTGGCCACGTCAACACCGTCTGCTGTCTGCATGGTTACGGTGCCGTTTTCAACCGACAGCAAGGTTACGTAGGCCATATCGCAGCCTGTACCGTCGCCCTTCTGGTCGATTGCCCAACCTTTGCCCGTTGCTATGACCGACTCAGCCTTGCTTGCCTGGTTGGCAGGACGTGTGGAAGAAGAGTTTCCGATAACGCGTAGGCGCAACTTCTCTTCATTTTCTCCCAACTGCACATCAGCGGGATATTCAGGCAAAAGATAATAGAAGTCGTTGAGCGTACAAGCATCCCAGCCATTCTTAGACACATTGATGTAGTTTAACATCCTGTTATGGCTCAGGTCAAGCATATCCAATGGGTTGCCACCAGCGATGAGGCTGGAGAGCGAAGTGTTGGCAGAGAGGTCGAGAGATGTTAGCTCATTGTCAGAAACATTCAGCTCGTCAAGCAGCTTATTGTTGCTCAGATTCAGCTCAGTGAGCTTGTTTCCTTGCAAGCTAAGCTCCATTAAGAGGGGCAGCATGCTCACGTCAACATTCTTCAGCTCGTTGTTTTGCAGTGAGAGTTCCACAAGTTTGGTATTCTTGCTCAGGTCTATTGTCTCCAGCATATTGCCTTTCAGGTCGAGCTCTTGCAGCTGCGGAAGCAACGTAACGTCGATGTTGTCGATATAGTTGCCATAAGCCTTCAAGCTTGTCAGCTTGGTGTTATGGCTAACGTCGAGGGCTTCCAGCTCGCAGTAAGAGCAGTCGAGCTCCTCCAGGTTAGGCTGGTTGCTCACATCAAGGCTATCTATCTCATTCATATACGTAATCAATCCGCGCAGATTTTCGTTCTTTGAGATGTCTATTGCAGTGATTTGGTTGTCCGTAGCCAAGCCCGGATAACTTGAGAAGTCGGCATAGGTAACGGCTCCCTTGATGGTTACGGTAGTGCCTTGCGTACCATTTTCATTCACTATGGCCTTGTGATTGGTGCCCAGTGTGTAGGTTTCAGGCATGCCGTCGCCCCAGTCTACGGTGATGGTAGTGTTGGGCTCATCGGCTGCAAGGAAGTATTGCTGCGGAGCTCCAGTAGGCACTGTGAGCACGATAACGCCTCCCTCGGCATCCTTTTTGAATATAGGTTTAACAGTAGCGCCTGCTGTTGACACCACAAAGAGTGAGTCGTCATAGAACTTTCCGTTCACTTCAACACCCTCAAAGACATAACCTTCGTCGGCCACTGCCTTCACCTTGATAGGATAACCGGGCATAACGTTGAGCGAAGAAGATATGGGGCGGAAGGGGAAGTAATTGCCTTCTGCGTCCTTATCGGTAGATGTTCCTTCCTGCTCCAGCGTATATGTGCCTCCCGTAACAGTCTGCGGCACGATGGCAATAGAGTCCATAGAGGCCGTACCATCGCCCTCTACATCGCAAAGATAATAGTTATTGGCGTCATACTCGAGCATATCAGTCTTTGAATGTTCGCCGTTGCTGCCTGCGATAAACACGTTTTTGCTCCACGACTCGCCCTCATGAGGCGGCATAGCATCAAAGGTGAAGTTTAGAGTTTGGGCAGTCATGTTCTTGCAATCGCGCATATCGATAGACTTAAGCGTGTTGTAGCCGATGCCATTATGCATATCGAGGAACTCGATGTTGGTGTTTCTGACGTTCACGTTGCGTACAAACATCTTGTCACTTAGGTCAAGTCGGCTGATATTGGTGCTGTCTACATAGATATATTTTAGGTTCTTCAGCCCTCTGACATCCAGTTTTGAGATAGGGCAACCCGAAACCGAGATAGACATCAGCTCTTTACAGCCGCTCAGATTGAGTTTGCTGACGCCCGTATGCGATATTTCTATAGTGGTGAGATTAGGGTTCATCGCGATATTGATGTCCTTCACAGCCGTCCTGGAAAGGGCTATAGTCTCCAGCAGAGGCATTTTTGTGAGATCAACACTCTCCAGATAGGTGTTTCCACTGAGCCTAAGCGTCTGCATGTTAGGATAATTATCGCCAAGGTCAATATCCATTAGCGAGCCGTTGGTGATGTTCAGCGAGCGCAGATTGGGCAGCTTCACGGGATAGAAATGCACCACATCACAGTCACTCATATCGATGGATTGAAGGTTGCTGTTGCCACTTGCGAACACGGCCGTGTTGAATTCGGGGTTGTGGCTTACCGTAAACGACTGCAAACTGCCGAACTGCATCAGGTTGAGATTAAGGATATTGTTATATGACAAGTCCAATATCTCAACATTAGGACAGCCTGACAGGTCGAGCCCATCATTGGTCAGCTTGTTATGACTGGCGTATATCTTCTTCAGATTGGGCTGGTTTGCAAACTGCAACACCGTCACCGAGTCGTGGTCGATGTCTATTCTTTTGATGCCACCATACATGGTTATGGTGTCACCCAGCAGTTTGCCGTGCACCCAAGTGTTGGTAAGCCAAAACTGCTTGGCATCTTTATAGCTTTTGCGCTGGCCATCGCCCCAGTCCACATAAACCGAGTCTTGCCCGTCGGCAAGCTCTACATTAAACTCCAAAGTCTCGCCATACGGTAGTGAAGTGGCGATAGTGGTTTGCTGCGCTCGTGCTTGTAAGCCGAAAAGAACGCAACACAGCCCTAAGACTAAACGGTTAATTCTATCCATAAAAATTCTAGATTTGGTTGATAAAACAGTTAACTACTACGCTACAAAGATACAACAACTTCTTTAAATTAACAAGCTTTTAAGGCAAAATTTTGACAATCTATCAATAAAAAGCCATCTGTTGCGCAAACATTGTTGCACAACGGGAGCACTATATATAATAAGGTGGAAGCCAACAATATAAAAAAAATATCGCAAAACAGTATTACTTATTGGCAAGAAATAATTAACTTTGCAAAACAAAATCAACTAATTGGGTTTAAAGATACACTTTTAGTTGATATAACAAGAATTTTTTAAGCATTTTGTTATGACGGAAATAAACGCCTTTTTCACACAGTTGAGCAATTGTTTATGGGGTTGGCCCATGATCATACTATTGCTTGGAACGCACATCTTTCTCACATTCAGACTGAGGTTTCCACAACGTTATCTGCTAACAGCCATGAAGCTCACCTTCACTCGTGAGGATAACTCCAAGGGAGACGTATCACAATTCGGTGCCTTAGCCACGGCCTTGGCGGCTACTATAGGCACGGGCAACATTGTGGGAGTAGCCACCGCCATCGCGTTGGGCGGCCCTGGAGCCGTCCTTTGGTGCTGGCTGACGGGCGTCTTCGGCATAGCAACAAAATATTCGGAGGCATTGCTGGCCATCAAATACCGGCAAAAGACTCCCGACGGGCGTATGTTAGGCGGACCGATGTATGCCCTTGAGAAGGGATTAGGCTGGAAGTGGCTGGCCATTCTCTTTGCCTTTTTTGGCTTCATGGCATCGTTTGGCATCGGAAACACGGTGCAGGCCAACGCCATATCCACTATTGTGCACGAGACGTATGGGGTTTCTCCTTATATAACAGGCACCATTATCTTTCTCCTCGCCACGGCCGTCATCCTCGGAGGAGTGCGTCAAATAGCCAAGGTATGCGAGTTTTTCGTGCCTTTCATGGCTCTTTTCTATGTCTTAGGATGCATCTACGTGCTCATCATGAACAGGCATTACGTAGGCGATGCCATCACGCTCATCTGCCAGTGTGCCCTCGATCCGAAGGCTGCAGGCGGCGGATTTGTAGGCACCACCATCATGATGACGGCACGTTACGGCATCGCGCGCGGCCTATTTTCCAACGAGTCGGGACTGGGTTCGGCCCCTATCGTAGCCGCGGCAGCACAAACACGCAACCCCGTGCGGCAGGCTTTGGTGTCGGCAACGGGCACTTTCTGGGACACGGTGGTGATATGTGCCCTGACAGGAATCGTCATTGTGAGCAGCGTGCTGGCCTATCCCGACATACAATTCTCTGACGGTGCGCAGCTCACCAAGGCCGCTTTCAGCAAGATACCCTATATTGGTAAGCCCCTGCTCAACTTCGGCTTGCTCACGTTTGCGTTCAGTACCATACTGGGATGGAGCTATTATGGCGAACGATGTGTTGAATATCTCAAGGGCAGAAAGTGGATGCTGGCCTACAGAATCGTTTATCTCGTGCTCGTTTTCATAGGCAGTGTGGCCAATCTGTCTATTGTTTGGAACATCGCCGACTGCATGAACGCGTGCATGGCAGTGCCCAACTTGGTGTGCTTACTGGCCTTAAACGGTGTGATAGTGCACGAAACGCGAAAATATCTGTGGCGAGGACGGCTCGACAAAAATATGGAATAACTCATTCATACACAACACTTTGCTCCATCAGTGCGACCGAACTATGTTTGGGTCGCATTTTTTTTGCAGTAAAAAAAAGCCAACAAAAGAGTGGCAAAATTTGGTTGCTTGCATTTTTTATCGTACCTTTGCACCCGCAAAAACACGAGGGCGTTTAGCTCAGTTGGT
>DLDC01000212.1:5705-7395 GCA_002480935.1 Prevotella sp. UBA7782
GTTTCCAGAGTGGCCAAATGGGGCAGACTGTAAATCTGCTGCTTCTAGCTTCGGTGGTTCGAATCCATCACTACCCACTTCCATTCATCTTATTATTCAATTTCATCCTTGCAGAAAGCCGGTGATAACGGTTTTCCAAGACAAGCACATTTGTTTGACTTTCCCAAATAGGCCTTTATGCGTTGCGAAATAGGCACTTTTAGAGGCCAAAATAGGCACTTTCGCATTGCAAAAAGGCCTATTTCATATTTCTATACCTTATAGCCTGTTTTCCATTATTTTCTACTCTGCGACATGGCAGTATCAATATTAATTGCTAATTTTGTGGCATCAATACACAAAATCCATTTCAACTGAACGGCAGGAGCCATTATATGACGTAACATTCATGAAGACATACAACACACATACCCCAGCTAGACAAGGCGCAAAAGGTGCAGCACGACTGCTGAGCCTCATTATTCTGACGCTCATCATGCTCACTCCACAAACGGCATCGGCGCAAAATAGCAACACCCAAAAGCTCATCAGGCGTGCCAAGAGTCGCCTCGAACTGGCCGACAGTCTACGCTTGCAGCTCAGGAAAGCGGCCGACGAGGGACACATGTTGCAATGGGGCGACAGTCTGATGCGCATGATGCTGAAGAGAGGCGAGATGGATTCGGCCAGCTATGCCAAGCGTTATAAGCGGCTCAAGCACCTGGACAGTAAGCTGCATCAGGGCGACTCGCTTCTTCAGAAGAAGTATAAGAAGGTGAGCTATGACACCCTCTACATCGCCAGACCAGCCGGCCGATGGACCGTAAAGTTGCGCGGCAATCTCTCAGGGGCACGTTTGAAGGCGGAAGGAAACACCGAACAAAAGCCGTTCAGCGGCAACCTGAGGGCCGACTATCGCGGAACCATGAGCATGGCAGTGGCCTATCGGGGCATTGCCGTGGGCTTTGCCATCAACCCGGCAAAGCTGGCCGGCAAGAGTAAAGACAACGAGCTGAATTTCGTTTCTTATGGCAATAAGTTTGGTTTCGATGCCGTTTACCTCTCTTCGAAGACCTATCACGGTGACGTTACCACGGCAGGTGTCAACACAAATATATCCAAAGGCAAGATAACACAGGAGGCCCTGAACGTCAATGCCTATTATGCTTTCAACGGAAACCGCTTCTCCTTTCCGGCCGCATTCAGCCAAACATACATCCAAAAGCGCAGCGCCGGCAGCTTTATGGTGGGCATCAGCTTCGACGGACAGGCCACTAACGCCACCGACTACGGCAAAGGCGAGGACAAGACGGGCAAGCTTCGCATCTACGAACTGGGCATCGGGGCGGGCTACGGCTATAATATGGTTGTGGGAAAACATTGGCTCTTCCACCTTTCCACCCTGCCAACGTTCGACGTTCTCATTAATTCGCACATCACAGCCAATGACAATAAGATAAAGATGAACTATAAGTTTCCGAGCGTTATCATCACCGGCCGGGGCGCAATAGTCTATTCTTGGCGCAACAAATTCGCAGGTCTGACTATGGTCTACACCTATTCGGGAGTAGGAGACCGTGACCAACTGCACCTTGAAAGAGAAAAATGGCGAGCCAGACTCTACTTTGGCTTCCGCTTCTAATTATGCTCTCTTCAAGCCGCTTTAAGCGCATGGCGGGGCTTCATCAAAGGTATTCAAGACGTAAATACT
>DLDC01000212.1:7425-9154 GCA_002480935.1 Prevotella sp. UBA7782
TAATAAATCATAAAAGTATGCTTTTCGACATATTGTTTCTGATTTTTTTGTTACCTTAGCCGCGCCTTAGCCAAGCAGCACACAGGCCGAGCTACGATGTCAGGTTAACCTGCCGGGCGTATGATGGCAGGCTGAATGCCAAATGGCGGGGGCAGAATGAAAATGTTGAACAATTAAAAACAATAGACAATGGAGACAAAAGAACTGGTTTTGAAGACCATGCGCGAGGCTGGAAAACCCCTCTCAGCTGGTGAAGTAGCAAAGGCTACAGGTGTTGACCGTAAGGAAATAGACAAGGCATTTGCCGCACTGAAGAAGGAGAACGCCATCGTTTCTCCCGTGCGTTGCAAGTGGGCTCCGGCCGAATAACCTTGTTGCACGCAATTATTAAAGTCCCGCTCATGCTGCTGCAAACGCACATGGGTGGGACTTTTTCTTTTCGTTCAGAACGCGAAAAGGGTGCCAAGACACATCAGCCGCGCCCTATCACGATGTTACGCTTGGGCTTGCCCGTCTCTGTCATAGGTATCTTGTCAACGTGCATCACATCCTTCGGCACCCAGTAGGCAGGCAATACACGCCGGCAAACCGCCATTACGGCTTGGCAGTCTGCTGCCTCCGTGAGCAACACTACGACCTCGCCAAACTTCACATCAGGGCGACGCGCAATGACAAAGGGCTCATGCAGATGGGGCGCGAGGGCTTTCTCCACTTCTTCTATCTGTATCTTCACCCCGCCAGACACTATCACATTGTCTTTTCTTCCCAATATCTTAAATCCCCTTCCGGGCCTTATCACAGCTCTGTCGTGCGTAGCCAGCAGCCCCTCATGCACCATGGGGGCGTCTATCACCAGACAATCGTCACCGTTCAGGCTCACTGTTACACCCTCGAATGGCTGGTACCACTCGCTCGCCTCGGCACCGTTGAGCCTCCGCAGGGCTATGTGCGAGAGCGTTTCTGTCATGCCATAGGTGCTCCATACCGCATGTTGGCAGGTTTGCAAGGCAGTTTCCAGCCCACTGTCTATTGCCCCTCCGCCTATGATGAGCTGCCTGATGCCTCTCAGCCACCGGGCTTCATTGGGCACCTGCAGCGTGTTATACACCTGCATGGGCACCATGGCGGCAAACGAAGGAGCCACGAGCTCTTCCTCGCGAGCCATCCTCACCGTGGCACGCGCGCCCTCTGAGAAGTCGGCCACCTCAACATCCTGAGCCCGAAGTGCCGCCCATGCCGACAGAGGATGCCCCGAAGGAGACACGGCAAGCAACTTCAGCCCACGCTCTATGGCCCTCACTACAACCATTTTGGCACCGATATACTTCAGATTCATGCACAGAAGGGCCGTGTCACCACGACTTAATCCGAGGAAATCACATTGCATCCGGGCCGAGTTAAGCATACGCTGCTTCTCCACCCACATAGGTTTGGGGTCGCCCGTAGAACCACTTGTGTGCACCAGAAGCCTGCTGTTGCCATCCAGCCACTCGTTTAAAAATTCGCTGAGAACCATAGTTTGTCTCCTTTAATGCACAAAGGCATCTCGATGTTGTCGGTATATAGCAGTCCGGTGCCCAGCCCCNNCCCTGGGGCATGGAAATGTGCGGTCCGTAGATGTCGGCGCACAACTGTGCCACGGCGTTAAGCCCCACATTGCTCTCCAGAGCCGATGTTATCCAAGAGCCAATACCCATCTTGCGTGCCATCGATACCCACTCTCTGCAAC
>DLDC01000003.1:0-2462 GCA_002480935.1 Prevotella sp. UBA7782
TTGATTTGTATCTCCTCGGCATTCATCAGATACTCTGTTGTGACACCGAAGCGGCCGCTGGCCACCTGTTTGGTCTTAGATGAGAGGCTGATACCGTCTACTGTGGCGTGGAAACGATCGTTGTCTTCGCCTCCCTCGCCCGTGTTGGAGCGCGTGCCCAGCTTGTTCATGGCCAAGGCAATGGCCTCATGAGCCTCTTTAGAGAGCGCTCCGAAGCTCATGGCACCCGATACGAAGTGCTTAACAATAGACTCTACGGGCTCCACCTTGTCTATATCGATGGGATTACGCTTGAAGTCGAAGAAGTCACGAATAAATATCGGCGACTCCTTTTCGTCTACCAAGTGTGAGAATTCCTTGAATTTAGCGTAGTTGCCGGTGCGTGTTGCGAGCTGCAAAGTGGCAATAGTTTCCGGGTTCCAGGCATGTTTTATGCCGTCTTTGCGGAAATGGAACTGTCCCAAATTGGGCAGGAAGGTTGTCTTTGTAGTCTTGCTGAACGCCATATTATGAAATCTCAGGGCGTCGCGGGCTATGGTTTCCAGGCCAATACCGCCTATGGTGCTCACGTCAGTGCCGAAGTAAGCCTTGAGCAAAGACTCACTCAGGCCCACAGCCTCGAATATTTTGGCACCCCGATAGCTTCGGATGGTGGATATACCCATCTTAGCCATAATCTTGAAGAGGCCTTTCTTCACGGCCTTGATATAGTTGGCCTCGGCCGTCTTGTAGTCTTCTTGTATGCGGCCACGCTTCACCAGATCGTCGAGGATGGCGTAAGTCATGTACGGGCAAAGGGCCGACGCGCCGTAGCCCAGCAGCAATGCGGCGTGCATCACCTCCCTAATCTCTCCACTCTCCACGATAAGCGCTGTCTGCACACGCTTGCCCACGGAGATGAGATAATGGTGCACGGCGCTCACGGCCAGCAATGAGGGGATGGCGGCATGGCTCTCATCCACGTCTCTATCGGTGAGAATGATGTAGTTGTAGCCCTCATCCACGCTGCGTTCGGCCTCATGACAGAGCGTGTCGAGCGCTTCGCGGAGCCCCGTCTCGCCCTTTTCGCACTCGAAAATCATGGGCAGCTTAACGGTGTTGAAGCCCTTATAGCGTATGTTGCACAGTATGTCGAGCTGCGTATTGGTCAGTATGGGGTGCGGCAGGCGCACCATTTTGCAGTTGCTTTCATTAGGATTGAGGATGCCGGTGCCTACTCTGCCGATGTATTCGGTGAGACTCATCACCAGATTCTCACGTATGGAGTCGATGGCGGGGTTGGTTACTTGGGCAAACTGCTGCCTGAAGTAGTTGAAGAATATCTGCGGTTTGTCGCTCAAAACGGCCAGCGGCGTGTCGTTACCCATGGATGCTGTAGGCTCCTGGCCCTTGGTAGACATGGGTATGATGGTGTTGTCGATGTCTTCTTCGCCGAATCCGAACTCTATCTCCTTGCGTATGAGGTTGTCTACATCGTTTCTCACCTTCCTGCCCGACTTGAGTTTCTCAAGCTGAATGCGGTTGGTGGATAGCCACTGACGGTAAGGATGTGCAGCGGCAAGGCGCTCTTTAATCTCTCCGTCATAGTATATCTTGCCCTCCTGGGTGTCTATCAGCAGTATTTTTCCGGGCTGCAGGCGTCCCTTCTCGGCTATTTCAGAGGGGTCGAAATCCATCACGCCCACCTCAGAAGCCACCACCATGGTGTCGTTCTTGGTGATGGTGTAGCGCGCGGGGCGCAGTCCGTTGCGGTCGAGCATACCTCCTGCGAAGCGACCGTCGCTGAAGAGCAGTGCGGCGGGTCCGTCCCAGGGCTCCATGAGTATGGAGTGATACTCGTAGAAGGCCTTCAGATCCTCGGATATAGGGTTCTTGTCGTTGAAGCTTTCGGGTATCATCACGGCCATGGCATGAGGCAATGACAGTCCGCTCATGACGAAGAACTCAAACACATTGTCGAGACTGGCCGAGTCGCTCATGCCCAGCTGTATGATGGGCGAGATGTTTTTGACGTCGCCCAGGGCATCGCTTGAGAGCACACTCTCGCGTGCCTGCATCCATCCTCGGTTGCCCCTGATGGTGTTAATCTCGCCGTTGTGGCACAAAAGCCTGAAGGGCTGAGCCAAACTCCACGTTGGAAACGTGTTGGTAGAGAAGCGCGAGTGCACCAAAGCCAGTCCGCTGGTAAAGTAATTATTGGTAAGATCGGGGAAATATTGCCTGAGCTGCATACTCGAAAGCATGCCCTTATAGACAATGTTCTTGCTCGACAAAGAGCAGATGTAGAAGTCTTTGTCCTTTACCCTGCGCTCTATTTTCTTCCTTATTATATATAGTGTGCGCTCAAACACGGGCACATCCTCGTCAGTCACTCCGGTTATGAACACCTGCTTGATGGCGGGTTCTGTGGCCAAAGCGGCCGAACCGAGGCACTCAGGATTGGTAGGCACGTTGCGCAGATG
>DLDC01000003.1:2483-2717 GCA_002480935.1 Prevotella sp. UBA7782
ATTTCTTCTATCATAATAGAGAGAATCTGCTGCTGCTTGGTCTCATCCTTGGGCAGGAAGACGAGTCCTGTGCCGTATTTTCCTTTTTCGGGCACCGGTATACCTTGCAAGAGAATGAACTCATGCGGTATTTGCAGCAGAATGCCGGCTCCGTCTCCTGTCTTATTGTCGGCGCCCTCAGCTCCGCGGTGGCGCATGTTCTCAAGTACTTTCAGTGCATTGTCAACCAGCTCG
>DLDC01000003.1:2724-2927 GCA_002480935.1 Prevotella sp. UBA7782
TTGTTGCCGTGAATGTTCACCACCATTCCGACGCCGCAAGCATCATGTTCGTTGGCTGAATTATACAATCCGTTTCTTCCCATTGGCTTTCAATTAAATCAAAAATAACCTATACACTCTTTCAAATTGGCTACAAAATTAACAAAATTCTTTCAATTTGCTTTGTTTTTATCCGCATATTCATATATTTTAAATCTTATTTT
>DLDC01000146.1 GCA_002480935.1 Prevotella sp. UBA7782
CTGAGCCCGTGAAAGAACGGCTCACCCTGGAGGCTATCGACCCGCTGAAAGCTCCCTTCTTCACCCACAGACGCGAAGTAGGTATATATAATGTGGGGCAAGGCGAGGGCATCGTGCGCGTTGGCGACGAGGCTTTTGAGCTGGGCTTCAAGGATGCCCTCTATATAGGCAGCGGCGACCGAGAGGTTACTTTCGAAAGCAAAGACGCTACACGGCCGGCCAAATTCTACTTCAACAGCACCACGGCCCACTGCGCTTATCCGTGCAAGAAGATAGCCAAGAAAGACGCGGTGAGCGTGCACATGGGCTCACTGGAGATGTCTAACGAGCGCACCATCAACAAGATGATTGTCAACCAGGTGCTGCCCACCTGCCAACTGCAAATGGGCATGACCGAACTGGCACCGGGCTCGGTGTGGAACACCATGCCGGCACACACGCACAGCCGCAGAATGGAGGCTTACTTCTACTTTGAAGTGCCCGAAGGCCAGGCTGTTTGCCACCTCATGGGGCAACCTCAAGAAACGCGCCACATCTGGATGAAGGGCGAGCAGGCTGTCTTGTCGCCCGAATGGAGCATACACAGCGCGGCAGCCACGCACAACTATACCTTTATATGGGGCATGGGCGGTGAGAATCTTGACTATGGCGACCAGGACGTGTGCGCCATAACCGACTTGAGATAACTGTTAATAAAATAACGATATGGACACTTTTTCTAAGAATTTTTCGCTTGAGGGCAAGGTAGCCCTCGTAACCGGTGCCGCTTACGGCATTGGGTTTGCCATTGCAGAGGCCTTTGCCAAGGCCGGCGCAAAGATAGCATTCAACTGCCGAAGCCAGAAACATCTTGAGCAAGCACTGGCCGACTATAAGGCCAAAGGCATAGACGCCAAGGGCTACATAGCCGACGTGACCGACGAGAAGCAAGTGCAAGAGCTGGTGGAGAAGGTAGACAAGGAGCTGGGAGTGATAGACATCCTGGTGAACAATGCCGGTATCATCAAGCGCATACCTATGGAAGAAATGAGCGTAGAGGACTTCAGGCAGGTGGTAGACATCGACCTCAACGCGCCGTTCATCGTGTCGAAGGCCGTCATACCCGGCATGAAGAAGAAGGGACATGGCAAGATTATCAATATATGCTCCATGATGAGCGAGCTGGGACGCGAAACCGTGTCGGCCTATGCTGCCGCTAAGGGCGGTCTGAAGATGCTCACCCGCAACATCTGCTCAGAGTTCGGAGAGTATAACATACAGTGCAACGGCATCGGCCCGGGCTACATCGCCACACCGCAAACGGCTCCGCTGCGTGAGCGTCAGCCCGATGGCAGCCGCCATCCCTTCGACAGTTTCATCGTGAGCAAGACCCCCGCAGCTCGCTGGGGTACGCCCGAAGACCTCATGGGACCCGCTGTTTTCCTGGCTTCAGATGCCAGCGACTTCGTAAACGGACACATACTGTATGTTGACGGCGGCATACTGGCTTACATAGGCAAGCAGCCCAAATAAGCAGCAAGGTACCACACGGCAATCCGAACCTATTATAAAGGCCTCATGCTGGCATGGCATGAGGCCTTTATCATGTGGCTTTCGGCGGGCAAGCCGACGCCCGATATAAAAAAAGATGGCCGGCGGGCCATCCTTAAAGCATTTATTTGTTTACTTCATCAGCAAGCTCTGCACCTGCCTTGAACTTAACAACCTTCTTTGCGGCAATCTGTATCTTGGCGCCGGATGATGGGTTGACACCCTCACGAGCAGGACGCTCTGACACAGCAAATGTGCCAAAGCCGATGAGCTGAACCTTATCTCCCTTTACAAGAGCCTCCTTTACAGATTCCAAACTTGCCTCAAAAGCCTTCTTGGCATCGCTCTTTGTAAGGCCGGCCTTAGCTGCGATGCTCTCGATTAATTCTGTCTTATTCATAATCTTCGCTTTAGTTATTGATTAAAAAATTATTGTTTTAGAAATCTTCCGCAAATATAGATGTTTCCTTTTATAATTCAAACAAAAAATAAAGAAAAGTGAAGAAAAAAGTCAAAAAAACATGTTAGCTACGGCTTTTTGTGCCTTGTAAGCGGATTTTTTAGTAAATTTGCGCCGTAAAAAATAATATATAGGTAAGCAAATGAGATACATACCCAAAGTGACGAAGAACTTGTTAATCGTTAACGTCATCGCTTTCTTGCTGTATAAGGTGCTGGAAGTGTACGGCATAGACCTTAACAACGTGCTGGGACTGCACTTCTTCCTGGCGCAAGACTTCCACATCTACCAGCTGGTGACCTACATGTTCATGCACGGAGGCGTGATGCACATCTTCATGAATATGTTTATGTTGTGGATGTTCGGCATGGTTGTAGAGAATGTTTGGGGCCCCAAGAAGTTCCTGTTCTATTACATCGTGTGCGGCATAGGCGCCGGACTGTGTCAGGAGGTGGCCCAATACGCGCATTACATGGTAGAAGATTTGGGGGCTTACCAGATGGTTGCTACTGGCGTGGGCAGCATTCCGATGAGCCAATATATTAATATGTGGACCACGGTGGGAGCTTCCGGCGCCATATACGCCGTGCTGCTGGCCTTCGGAATGATTTTCCCCAACGAGCGAATGTTCATCTTCCCCATACCCATACCCATCAAGGCTAAGTATATCGTCATGCTGTCGGTGGCCGCCGAACTTTATTTCGCCATGGGCTCAAGCAACGATGGCGTGGCTCATCTGGCCCACTTGGGCGGTATGCTGTTTGGCTTCTTGCTCATAAAATATTGGGAGTCACACCCTTACACCGGCTACGGCGACTACGGAAAGATGAAAGGCGAGCAGTTTTTCGACCGTATGCGAAGCAACTGGGAGGCACGAACGCACCGCAGCAGCAACACGGGCAAAAGGGCTGACAGGGGCTTTGGACACACCACATCGGGCGCCCGGCAGGAGAGCGACTGGGATTATAACGCACGCAAACAGCGCGAGCAAGATGAGATAGACCGCATTCTGGACAAGATACGCAAGAGTGGCTACGACAGTTTGACCAAGGAAGAGAAACAAAGACTGTTTGACAGCAGCGACAAGAAATAGGTTTTGGCATGATGAAGCTTCGCAAACTGACACTCAGACTGCTTTTGACAATCAACACATGCGACATCATCATCATGCTGCTTGTGGGCTTGAGCGACCGCATCAACCCCGTGTCACACCCCACTCTGTCACTCGCCGGACTCACTTTTCCGCTCTGGCTGACCGTCAACATGCTGTTTCTGGTGCTGTGGCTGTGCCTGAAGTGGCAATACGCACTGCTTCCTGTGGCCGGATTATTGCTGGGCTTTCATCCCGTGAGGGCCTATTTTCCGCTCAACGCGCCACAAGAAAAGCCGGCAAATGCCGTCAAGGTGCTATCGTACAACGTAGAGTCTTACGGCTATGGAAAGGCTTGGCTGCCAGGGCATAAGCATGATGAAAACGACATAGTGGACTATATAAGCCACTCGGGGGCCGACATCATCTGTCTGCAAGAGGCATCACAGCAGTCGATGAACGACAGGCTGGATGCCGAGTTGCTCAACAGCCTGCCCTACGAATACCACTGCATGAGCGACAGCAGTGGCGAAATGATAAAGATATACAGCCGATGGCCGTTCATAAAAACCGAAAGGGTGCACTTTAAGTCGTATGGCAACCTGTCTATAGCCGCATGGGTTAAGGCGGGCGACAAGCGCATAGCCGTTATCAACAACCACCTGGAATCTAACAAACTGGAGGACAGCGACAAGACCGAATTCAAGACTATGGTGAAGGGAGAGGCCTCTATGAGAGAGATGCGTAGCAGCTCTGAAACCCTCATACACAAGCTGAA
Source organism: Prevotella sp. UBA7782 (assembly GCA_002480935.1). Next base: position 3,859 of record DLDC01000146.1, read on the forward strand.
GAGCGCTGCCGTGATACGTTCGCCGCAGGCAGACGCCGTGCACAACTACGTGAGCAGGTGCCTGGCAAAGGGCATGAGCGTCATCTTGTGCGGCGACTTCAACGACACGCCCATCTCATATACCCATCGCACCATTGGCAAAGGGCTCACCGACTGCTATATCACCACGGCCAACGGAGCCGGATTCAGCTATCATAAGAGTGGCATGCTGGTGCGCATAGACAACATTATGTGCTCGCCCGACATCACGCCCTATAACGCTAAGGTTGACAATTCGATAGGCAAATCAGACCATTATCCCATTATGTGCTGGCTAGATTTGAACTTAAATTCTTAAAAATAGAATATTTAAGCTACATAAATTTTTAAAAGTGTGAAAAAATAGCTATCTTTGCACGCTATAGAGAAACCGATGAACAATATCTAAAATCAATAAAACAAAAAATGCAAAACAAAGGATTAGTAATCTGTATTGCCGTCTTACTGACGTTGGCAAGCATCTTCTACCTGTCGTTCAGCGTAGCCACAAGCTACTATGACAGCCAGGCAGCGAAGATTAAAGACCCTATTGCACAGCAGGATTATAAAGATTCTGTGAAGTACCTGGGTATTTACTCTTACCAGAAGTGCCTCGAGACACAGATAGGTCTTGGACTTGACCTTAAAGGCGGTATGAATGTCATCCTTGAGATTTCTGTTCCCGACGTGGTAGACATACTTGCCGACCACAAGACAGACCCCGCTTACGTGAAGTCTATGAACGAGGCAAAGAAGGAAGAGGAGACAAGCCAGAGTGATTTCATCTCACTTTTCATCAAAGCTTATCACCAAAACGCGCCCGGACACAAGCTGGCTGAGATTTTCGCAACACAGCAGCTCAAGGGCAAAGTGAGCACACAGTCGTCTGACAAAGACGTAGAGCGCGCACTGCGCGATGAGGTTACGGCTGCCATCAACAACTCTTACAACGTGGTGACCAACCGTATCGACCAGTTCGGAGTGGTACAGCCCAACATCCAAAAGCTGGAAGGCCAGGAGGGAAGGCTGATGGTTGAAATGCCAGGTATACGTGAGCCAGAGCGTATGCGCAAGCTCCTGCAGGGCTCAGCTAACCTGGAATTCTGGGAGACTTACGACAATCAGGAGATTAATCCTTATCTGGTGCAGCTAGACCAAAGGCTTGCCAACGAGCAATCTCACGCAGACTCGCTGAAGAACGGCGGCAAGAAGGTGGCTGCCAAGGCCGCTAAGAAGCCTGCAGCAGGCAAGTTCCAGCTGAAAGACGACCAGAATGCGGCTGCCAACGCTGCCGCTTCAGAAAGCGCACAGGTGGCACAGGCCAAGAAAGAGCACCCATTGCTGGCCATGCTACAGACGGTTCCGGGCGATGCCCTGAGCCTCGTGGGCTACGCCAACGTACGTGATACTGCGGCCATCAACAGAATTATATACGGTCATCTGGCCAAGCAGATTCTCCCGACAGACCTGAAACTGCTGTGGAGTGCCAAACCTGCCGATGGCATCAACCAGAAAAACGTGTTTGAACTGCATGCTCTGAAGATAACAACCAGCGATGGCCGTGCGCCACTTGAGGGTGATGTGGTGACAGATGCCAAGGACCAGTTTGACAATTTCGGCCGTCCTGAAGTGAGCATGACCATGAACAGCGAGGGAGCACGCGCTTGGGCACAGCTCACCAAGGCTAATGTGGGCAAGGCTATAGCCATTGTGCTTGACGGAGTGGTATATTCTGCACCGCGCGTAAACGGCGAAATCGACGGCGGACAGTCGTCTATAACGGGTAACTTCACCATAGAAGATACCAAGGACCTTGCCAACACGCTCGTGTCAGGACGTATGCCGGCACCTGCCCGCATCGTTCAGGAAGAGGTGGTTGGACCTACATTGGGTGCACAATCCATACAACAAGGTATCACATCTTTTATTATAGCCTTCGTATTGCTGATGATCTACATGATTCTCATGTACGACTTCATCCCCGGTATGCTGGCCAACCTGGCCCTGATAGCCAACTTGTTCTTCACATTGGGTATTTTGGCATCCTTCCAGTCGGCATTGACAATGCCTGGTATAGCCGGTATCGTGCTGACGCTGGGTACTGCCGTCGATGCCAACGTGCTGATATACGAACGTATCAAGGAAGAGATGCGTAAAGGAAAGAGCATTAAGCAAGCGCTGGAGCTTGGTTACAAGAACGCCTTCAGTGCCATCTTCGACTCTAACCTCACATCTCTCATCACAGGTATCATCCTGCTTGTAACGGGTACAGGACCTATCAGAGGCTTCGCAACAACGTGGATTATAGGCATTGTTTGCTCTTTCTTCACCGCAGTGTTCCTCACTCGCGTGATATACGAGCATCAGATACTCAAGAAAGACAAGTGGCTGGGACAGAAATTCTATACATCTCTGTCTAAGAACATGATGCAGAACACGCACGTCAACTTCATGGGCATGTACAAG
>DLDC01000046.1:0-1512 GCA_002480935.1 Prevotella sp. UBA7782
TGCTCGGATAAGACGTGGTGCCGGTTCGGCCGACGAATACCTTATCTATTTATAGGAGCGGCCGTAGCCGTGCTGGTGATGTGCCTGCTGCCCAACAGCGGCTCGCTGGGACTGACCGTTTCGGCAGCCATGGTGTTCGGACTCATCGCACTGATGTTTCTCGACACGAGCATCAACATGGCCATGCAGCCCTTCAAAATGCTTGTGGGCGACATGGTGAACGAGAAGCAGAAGGGTCTGGCCTACTCCATACAGAGCTTCCTGTGCAACGCCGGCAGCCTGGTGGGATATGTGTTTCCCTTCTTCTTCACCTTTCTCGGCATCTCTAACGTTGCCCCCAAGGGTGTGGTGCCCGATTCGGTTATCTGGTCGTTCTACGTGGGAGCGGCTATCCTGATACTGTGCGTCATATACACAACGGCCAAGGTAAAGGAGTGGAACCCCAAGGAATATGCCGAATATAACGGTGCATCAGAAGACGTGAAGGAGAAGGAGGAAGACCGTGCCGACTGGTTCACGCTGCTGCGCAACGCACCCTCAACATTCTGGAAGGTGGGTCTGGTGCAGTTCTTCTGCTGGTTCGCCTTCATGTATATGTGGACCTACACCAACGGAACAGTGGCTGCCAACTGCTGGGGCGTTGACATGCTGGCCAAGGAGGCCACCAAGACGCCGGAGTATCAGGCTGCCGGCAACTGGGTGGGCATACTCTTTGCCGTGCAGGCCATAGGCTCCGTGATTTGGGCTACGGTGCTGCCACAGTTCAAGAACCGTAAGCTGGCCTACAGCCTGAGCCTCGTACTGGGCGGCATAGGCTTTGCCATGACGGCTTTCGTGACAGATAAGTACATGATGTTCGTGCCCTTCCTGCTCATCGGTTGCGCCTGGGCTGCCATGCTGGCCATGCCCTTCACCTTTGTCACCAATGCCCTTCAGGGCTACGGACACATGGGCGCTTACCTCGGCCTGTTCAACGGTACCATCTGCATACCGCAGATAGTGGCAGCCGCATTGGGCGGTGTGCTGCTGGGACTGGTGGGCAGCGTGCAGAGCAACATGATGATACTTGCCGGCGTGGCCCTTGTGCTGGGGGCCTTGAGCGTGAGTATCATACACGACAAGAATGAGAATGCATAATAATTTCACATAAAGACTGAGCCCAACCCTTTTGGGTGAGCTCCATAGGTTTTTCTTCTTGTTTCATGACATGGCAAGGAAAACAGCCGTGAGGCTGGTTCCTTGCCTTTTTTTGTGTACGCCCGAACATCCAAAAAATCCATACACACGAACGGGATAATCATTGCAGTCGATTGTGAACAATCATTGCATCAGCAGTTGTAGTGGCTGCGCCTTGTGCCGGCCTCGCACCAAAAAACGTCCAAAATTCCACACACACGAATGGGATAATCATTACAACCGATTGTGAACAATGATTGCATCAGCAGTTGTAGTGGCCGTGCCTTGTGCCGGCCTCGCACCAAAGAACATTCAAAATTCCACACACACGAATGG
>DLDC01000046.1:1561-2434 GCA_002480935.1 Prevotella sp. UBA7782
CACACACACGAATGGGATAATCAAATTCTTTATGCATCCGAGATACCGCTTCATGGATAAAATCGAGCCCTTTACATATACATGAAAAAAGCTGTAATTCCTATTCCACCCTATTCCACCCTTCGTGTATCACACTGATACACAAATGTTTGCAAATTAATAAGGTTGCATATATTCCCAAAACATCACACCCACATCACACCCACAACTCACCATCTGGTTCTTAAAATTCATTGATGATAATGACTATATCTTACTGAACATCAATATTTTGCAATCCATATGAGATAATTTTCACTAAGGAAGGCACGACGTGGCACTACACTACTTTTACTCTCTATCCTTACTTTTCCGATGTGCCTGCTATGGCTGAGCACTCCATCTGTATATTGTTGCGCCATCTACTGAACCGTACTTCTGCTTACGCCAAAACGCTTAGAGATCTTACTTTTGCGCATATTACACATACTGTTTACGCAAACAACATCTCTTTGCCCGGACATTCAACTAACACAACAGTCAGGATGCCCATGCTAATTTACAAAATAGGCATTATCGCCTTGTAAAAGAGGCACTTTCGCAAAACGAAAAGGCCGCTTTTGCAACACCAAAAAGGCCCTTTCAGAAGGCTCACATGCTAACGTCTGACTATCAAAAAGTTAAGTACTATTTCTTCAAAGCTTGTTATGGATGACCGTCTATGTGCTGATTATTGGAAAAAACGATGCAATCGTTTGCACTAAATAAACGTTATAAGTGGCAAAATCTGATTGCTAAAAGAAGTAATTAATTACTAACTTTACACCACAAATAACTAAGGTGAATCTATGACACTTCATTTTCAAATAGACTATCAGACTGTCTATGGGCAAG
>DLDC01000046.1:2475-3162 GCA_002480935.1 Prevotella sp. UBA7782
GAGTACCACCGACGGCAAGACGTGGGAGGCAAATATCAGGCGAGAGCAGGCTCCAGGCAGCAGCATAGAGTATTTCTACACCGTGGCAAGAGGCGAGAATACAGAGCGTTGCGAATGGCGTGAGATATGCCATAAGCTGGAATTCTCGGCAAAAAGCGCCACTTCCTATCACATCTACGACCATTGGACCGACATACCTGAAGACGCTTACTGCTACAGCTCGGCCTTCACCGACTGCATTTCACGACAAAAAATAGCCACACCACCCATCAACAACTATGAGCGGACACTGAGGTTGAAGGTGCGTGCGCCGCAGTTGCGAAAGGGCGAGAGGCTCGCCATAGTGGGCAAAGGCCGGTTGCTGGGCAACTGGAACTCTGACCAAGCCTACGAAATGACCGAACACAACTACAACGAATGGATAACCGACTTCAACGCCGACGAGCTGGAGGACGACCAACTGGAGTTTAAATTCGTCATTCTAGACACCATCAGAGACTTCACACCCGTATGGGAGAGTTGCATGAACCGCACCGTAGAGGTGCCTAAGATGGAGCGGGGAGAGGTGACCGTGTACTGTCTGCCAACGGCCTACTTCCCCATCTATCCCACCCGAATGGCCGGAACGCTCGTGCCTGTATTCTCTTTGCGCTCTAAGACAAGCTTCGGAGTGGGCGACTTCGGCGA
>DLDC01000046.1:3205-3849 GCA_002480935.1 Prevotella sp. UBA7782
CTGCCCATCAACGACACCACCATCACACACACATGGACAGACTCTTATCCCTACAGCTGCATATCTATCTTCGCCCTGCATCCACAGTATGCCGACCTCACACAGCTGCCCGAACTGAAAGACAAAAAGCTGAAAGAGCACTTTGAGAGCCTCAGAAAAGAGCTCAACGCCCTGCCAAAGATAGACTATGAGAAAGTGAACAATGCCAAGCTAGATTATCTGCGCGCCTCGTTCAAGCAAGACGGCAAGGCTGTATTGGCATCAAAGGCATTCAACGACTTCTTCAAAGACACTGAGACATGGCTCGTGCCTTATGCACAATACTGCTGCCTGCGCGACAGCAACGGAACGGCCGACTTCTCTAAGTGGGCCGGACACCACACGTGGAACGAGAAAGACCGCAAAGCCCTCTCTACACCGGGCACGAAAGAGTATGCCGAAGCTAGCTTCTGGTATTACGTGCAGTATGTGCTCAACACGCAAATGGCTGCCGTACACGACTATGCCAAGGCGCACGGCGTCATTCTGAAGGGCGACATACCCATCGGCGTGAACCGCTATGGCTGCGACGTATGGATGGAGCCACGCTACTTCAACCTCAACGGACAGGCCGGGGCGCCGCCCGATGACTTCTCTGTCAACGG
>DLDC01000069.1 GCA_002480935.1 Prevotella sp. UBA7782
TGAAGTAATATCAGGCCTAGTCATGGCTAAGCAGCAACCAACAATATAAAAAAGCAAAAAGAGCCATTTTACGTTGCAAAAATGCCTATTTTGATAGGTAATAACGGCACTTTCGCAACGCAAAAAGGCCTATTTTGAAAATCGACCGTCTATGCCATAACTAGCAACATAATGATGGCTTGACTAGCGACGACCCTGTTTGGCCAAACGATGCATACTTTTCTATTCCACGCGACTAAACTTAATGGTGAAGTGAGTGCCCACTCCGGGCTTGGAGCTCACCTCAACAGTGGCATGAAAAACGGCCAGTATACTTTTAGACAAAGCCAGCCCTATGCCATGTCCTCGCTTGCCCGTGGCATTCGCTGCCCTATAAAAGGGTTCGAAGACGTGGCCCAAGTCTTCCTTGGGTATGCCTATACCCTCATCCTTCACCATGATGGTGTTTTTCTCTACTGTCACCTTCACCGGCTTGCCGTCAGAATATTTAAGGGCATTGTTGATGATATTGCCTATGGCAATGTGCAGCAAGTCTTCTTTAACACGCACGGCGAAGTCGGCCTCTACCCTCACCTGCACCCTCTCATCAGCAAATGCCGACATGAAGGCCGACATGCGCACCAGGTCGTAGTTGCTCTCGTCTACGCTGATGGTGCGTATATGCGAGAAACTAAGCAACTGCCGCATGATGTTGATGATGCGACTTGTGTCGTGAGCTATCTTCCTTAGCGAGCTGCGATACTCCTCCGGACTGCGTTCTCTGAGCAATGCTATCTCGCATTCGCCTTGTATGGAGGTGAGAGGATTGTTTATCTCGTGCGATGCATTGTCTACAAACATCTTCTCCGTTTCGTAGTCTCGGTGTATATGGTCTACCACACGCATTGCATAGAGCTTGCTGATGAGATAGAGCACCACGGCAGAAAGCAGCACCATGAGCATGATACCCAGGGCAATGACGTGCGACAGTTGTCTGCCATAGGGGTTCCGGCTCAGAATGACTACGGCAAACTTACCCTCGTTATCGTCATATAAGAAGCCAGTGCCCACCTCATCTCCTCTCTTAAAGTTCACGGTGTGATCGGCCAGTAGCCTAAGCGCCTCATCACGGGTCATATACCGCGATAGTTGTCTGAGAGCCTTCTGCTTGTCTGCCGTATTGATAAACAGCTCGGCTGATGTGGGTATAGAGTTTTCTCTGCGCCTCACCACGTTGCGGTAACGGGCTGGGGTGAGCTCGTCTTTCTCAAACCTTTCTTCGGCAACTGCCTCGCCTTTTTCTGCCATATAGTGAAAATAAAGCCCGTCAGAATAGTGTGAGGTGCACAAATAGAACACGATGCCGGCAATGAGCACCAGGCATATAGTGATAGACGAGTAAGTGAGCGAGATAACTTTACTGGTGCGCATGGCCTCATTCCTCCTTCATGGTGTAACCTATCCCCACAATGGTGTGCAGGAGCTTATGCTCAAAAGGATCGTCTATCTTGCTACGCAGGTATCTCACGTACACGTCTACAATGTTGGTATTGGTGTCGAAGTCCTTGTCCCAGACGTCCTTCAGCAACTGCCGGCGCGACAGCACCTCATCGTGATGGCTTACAAAATACTCCAGCAGCCTGAACTCTTTCTGGCTCAGCTCTGCCGTAACGCCCTGACGCGATGCCCTGTGTGAGGCGGGCTGTAGCTGCAAATCAGCATAATGCAGGCACACTGAGGTGAGCATTAACTGTGTGCGCCTGATGAGTGCCTCCACCCGTGCCACGAGTTCCATAAACTTAAACGGCTTCACCATATAGTCGTCTGCGCCGGCTCTCAACCCCATCACAATATCGTCGGTGGTGCCCAGCGCGGTGAGCATGAGCACGGGCATCTGATAGCCATAGTGTTCTCTTACCTTGCGGCAGACATCCAGTCCTGACATCTTGGGCATACGTATATCCAGCAGTAGCAGGTCGGGCAGACTCTCACTTCTCAGCTTGTGCCAAGCCTCCTCACCGTCTTCAGCAGTCTCAGCCTCATAGCCGAAGTCTTCAAGACCCCGCCTTACGAAGTCTGAGATATTAGTTTCATCCTCGGCTATGAGTATTCTCTTCTTTTCCATTACAAAATATTTGTTTGCACAATGCAAAAATACACAATCTCAACGACTTTCAGAGCTTCAGCTGTCTTAATTTGCCTTTTTTGTCATATACTGTCTTTCCGTACACCTTCTCAACTATCAAGGGGAAAATGAAGAGCGAGAACACCGTGGCACTAACCAGACCGCCAATGATGACAATGGCCAGAGGACGCTGACTCTCTGAGCCTATGCCATGGCTGAGTGCCGCGGGCAGCAGTCCGAGTGTGGCCATCATGGCCGTCATGAGCACACTCCTTATGCGTGAATGCATGCCATGCTCAACGGCCATTGGCAACCAGTCACCGTGGCGGATGAAGTGCTTGATGTCTTGTATCATGATAACTCCGTTCTGTATACATATACCAAAAAGGCAGATAAAGCCAATGCCAGCTGATATGGAGAAGTTGAAGCCCGTTACAAGCAGAATGACGATGCCTCCAACGGCGGCAAAGGGCACATTGAGAAGCACCAGGGCAGCATCGCGGCTGTTGCCAAAGAGCACATAGAGAATAGCGAAGATAAGCAAGATGCTGATAGGTATGACATGCGCCAAACGTGCTGATGCTCTTTCCTGATTCTCAAAGTCGCCGCTCCACTGTATCTTATAGCCCGCCGGGAGCTTAACAGTTTGTGCCACCTTCTGCCTCGACTCGTTGACGGCCGAGCCCATGTCGCGGTCTCTCACTGAGAACTTCACGGCGCAGTAACGGCTGTGATTGTCGCGGTAGATGATGAGCGGTCCGGTGATGGAGCGTATGTTGGCCAGCTCGCTGATGGGTATCATAGAGCCGTCTTGGCTCGGTATTTTTATCTTGGCTATCTCTTCGGCATTGCTGCGATAGGGATAGGCATAGCGTATAACGAGGTTGAATTTTCGCTCGCCCTCATATACTTGCGATGCCGCCTTGCCGCCGATGGCCATCTCTATGACGCTCTGCACGTCGTCTTTCGACACCCCGTAGCGGGCCAGACGAGACTCGTCTATGTTGATTTGCAGCTCGGGCTGTCCGATGTTTCTTATAACGCCCAGGTCGGTAATGCCGTCGATGGGCTTCATCACCTTATATATGTCCTTGGCTATACGCTCACTCTGATAGAGGTCTGGACCATATACCTTGGCCACAATGGCTCCCTTCACTCCACTCACGGCCTCTTCTACGTTGTCGCTGATGGGTTGCGAGAAGTTAAAGTCTACGCCCGGATAGACTGAGAGCTTCTTGTTCATCTCGGCTATCAGCTGGTCTTTGTTGCGCCCCGTTTTCCATTGGTCTTCGGGATACATCTTTACAAAGAGCTCAATGTTATAAAAGCCAGTAGCATCCGTACCATCGTTGGGGCGTCCGGTCTGCGTCATTACCTCGCTCACTTCAGGAAAAGCCTTCAGACGCTTGCGCAGGTCGTTGGCTATGCACACGCTCTGCTGGAGCGAGACACTCTGAGGCAACGTGGCCCTGACATATACAGACCCCTCGTCCATCTCGGGCAAGAACTCCGAACCAAGCAGATTATAGCACGACAAGCCACCCACCATAGCCAGCAAAGCCACAGCGATGGTCTTGCGCGAATGGCGGTGACAAAGGGCAAAGAAGCCATCAAACAAGCGATATACACATCTCAGAAAGCCGTTGGCCTTTTCCTTAACATTATGCTTGAGCAACATAGCGGAGAGCACCGGCACAAGGGTGAGTGTAAACACCAAAGCACCCAGCAGAGCGAAGCCCAGCGTATAAGCGAGCGGCGAGAACATCTTGCCCTCTACTTTCTGAAAAGAGAAGATGGGCAGAAGGGCCGTGATGATGATAAGTTTGGAGAAGAACACCGACTTGGCCTTGCCGCGCGCCGTCTGACGTATCATGCCGAGGTGGCTGCGGCGGTTGAAAGCTTCCATGCCGATGCTGCGCGCCTGGGCGGAGAGGGCCACGAAGAGGGCCTCAACCATGACGACAGCACCATCGATGATGATACCAAAGTCGATGGCACCCATTGACAGCAGATTGGCGCTCATGCCACTGAGATGCAGACAGATGAAAGCAAAGAGCAGAGCCAGCGGGATGACGGAAGCCACGATGACCGTGGTGCGCCA
>DLDC01000078.1:0-250 GCA_002480935.1 Prevotella sp. UBA7782
AATAACTACATAATACTTAAACTGCTGAAACATTCGAAATGAATCTGAAAAGCCTCAACGTGAGTTGAGGCTTTTTCGTGTTTTATCATTTAATAACAATTCAAAAAACTTTGTCAGATGTCATTCTTAAGCCGGCAGAAACATGTTTGAGACTGGGTGAAGAATACGTTCACGGGATTATTTTGCAACTACTTTATAATCAAATTGTTAGCTCTCTCATTGCAAAATGGGCGTTTTCACGTCGCAAAAT
>DLDC01000078.1:272-11031 GCA_002480935.1 Prevotella sp. UBA7782
CAAGTCAATCTTATGCATTCTGGAAATCAGAATCGTTTTTATAGAAGCACTAAAGATTTGATCTATTTCTGCGACATCGCTTGACGGGCATTGCAAGAGAAATATTCCGGCTTTGTAAAACGCACTATCTTTTAATATAATAAGGATTATGATAAATAGAAATACATGGATTTCTTTCTAACAGATATAGCTCTATCCTTTTGCCTAATGGATTAGCCTATCAGGCACGACGCTTTGTCTGAGTGATGAAGGCATCGCTTTCGTTTCAGCGCAGACATACAATATTTAGCATCTATGAGCGTTATTAAAATCATGAAAGCAAAAATATTGATGTGCTTAATCATGCTGATGAGCTTGTCTGAGAACTTGTCGGCACAGACATTCACACTGCAAGGACGTGTGAGTGATAAGGACAATCATCCCATAGAACTAGCCAGTGTGTCTGTTGTGAGCCAAGGTAAGCTCGCTTTAACCAACCTGAAGGGCGAGTTCAGTATGCAACTTCACTCGGCCGACAGCGTTGTCGTGCGCTTCTCCATGGTTGGATACAGGGCTAAGACGCGTGTACTGAAGCGGCCACGAGGGAGGCAAACCCTTCAGATTCAGCTGTTTGACGACAATACCATAGGCGAAGTTGTAGTTGAAGGCAAGACCCCTCAACACGGCACAACCAAGGAACTGGATATCAAGGACATCAAGCAAGGTCCGTCAGTAACGGGCAATGCCGTGGAGGAAATGGTTCAGACGCAAGCCGGTGTCTCCACACACAGCGAGCTATCTTCACAATATAATGTTCGAGGGGGCTCGTTTGATGAGAACTCTGTTTATATAAATAATGTGGAAATCTTCCGTCCCTTCCTTGTAAGGTCGGGTCAGCAAGAGGGCCTTTCCATTATTAATCCTGACATGGTTGAGAGTGTTGGGTTCTCATCCGGTGGCTTTGAAGCTAAATATGGCGACAAGATGTCGAGCGCACTTGATATAACTTACAAGCGTCCTAAGCGCACAGAGGGCTCAGTTTCGGCGTCTTTGCTCGGAGCAAGTGCCTATCTTGGTTTGGCAGCAAAAAAGTTCACANNGAATGGACTGAGATATAAGACAAACAAATATCTTTTGGGCACGCTGGAGACGAAAGGTGAATATCGTCCGTCGTTCCTTGACTATCAGACTTACTTCTCTTGGAAACCGTCTAAGCAATGGCAGGTAGACTTTATTGGTAACGTATCAGACAACCATTATAACTTTGTGCCAGAGGACAGAGAGACTAATTTCGGTACGATGGAGAACGTTAAGAACTTCAAAGTGTATTTCGACGGACAGGAAAAGGATCTCTTCCGCACATATTTCGGTTCGCTGAGCATCATGCATACGTCTAAGAATGGGAACACGCAAGTGGGTTTTCTCACCAGCGCATACTCCACCAAAGAGCAAGAACGTTACGACATTCAGGGGCAATATTGGCTCACACAGACTGAGACATCGGAGAATTTGGGCGTGGGAACCTACATGCAGCACTCAAGAGATTATCTCAAGGCTAACGTTGAAAGTTTCAAGTTGCTTGCCAAACATCGTGCCGGCAACCACAACATAGAGGCTGCTGCGGTGTATAAGCTGGAACATATCAAGGAGAACTCGGCCGAATATGAGTACAGAGACTCATCAGGCTACAGCATACCTCATACTGGCAACGACCTGAACATGATTTATTCACTCAGGGCTAAAAACACATTGAGCACGCACCGCACCGAGGCTTATATACAAGATACATGGCATTTTCAGAGTCACAACGACTCAGTGCCCACGCTCTATACGCTCAACTATGGCGTGAGGTTCGCCAGATGGGGTTATACCGGTGAGAGTATACTCTCGCCAAGAGTGTCGTTGAGCATCGTGCCCCACTTCAATCGTAACCTCACTTTCCGACTTGCAGGCGGCCTTTATTATCAAGCGCCCTTCTATAAGGAGCTGCGTGACACCTCAACAGTAAATGGTGTGACCTATGCCAAGCTCAATAATAAGATAAAGAGCCAGCGCTCTATACAGGCCATAGCCTCGGTTGACTATCGCTTCCAGATGCGCAACAGACCCTATAAGTTTACTGCTGAGGTGTATTACAAGGCATTGCAGAACCTTATCCCCTACTCTGTCAACAATGTGCAGGTGGTATATTATGGTGACAACACCAGCTCTGGTCATGCCATGGGCCTCGATTTGAAACTCTTTGGAGAGTTTGTTCCGGGCACCGACTCATGGCTTACCATGTCGTTTATGAACACACAGATGAAGCTGAACGGACGCTCCATGCCTCTGCCCACCGACCAAAGGTATGCCTTAAACCTTTACTTCACCGATTACTTCCCCGGCACTACGCGCTGGAAGATGAGCCTGAAGCTGGCTTATGCCGACGGTTTGCCATTCTCTGCACCGCATCGAGAGCTTGAAAGCAACTCTTTCCGGGCACCTGCGTATAAGCGTGCCGACATCGGAATGAGCTATAGATTGCTTGATAATGAGGATAAACATTCGAAGAGTATTTTCCGTAATATCTGGCTGGGAGTAGACTGCTTGAACCTCCTGGGCATCAATAACGTGAACTCATATTACTGGATAACAGACGTCACAAATCAACAATATGCTGTTCCTAACTATCTTACGGGCAGACAAATCAATGGTCGTGTGCTCTTCGAATTCTGATATATAGAATATAATAGTCTGATTTTCATAGTATAGAATAGTCTTTGCTATTCACAATAACTGCGCGGTCCGGATTGTAGAACCGCGCAGTTGTTGTAAGTTAAAAGCCTGTTTATTGGGCTGAAAGCATCTTTTCTTCCGGCTCTATAGTTACTTTACTTTCGTCGAGCATGGCCCTGTTCAAGTGGAAGGTCTTGATGAAGAAGTCGTAAACAGCATTTCTTTTGTTGATGCCAAAGTCGTGATGCTCCTTGGGAAGATGCACGTTTTCTACCTTATCTGCCGCTCCATAAAAGCCATAAACATATTGCAAGTAAGGATATTCAAGCGTAGGTACGGTGTGAGTCCAGTCTCCCCCGTCGCTAACTATGAGCATGGGCTTGGGCGCAAAGAATGCTGCCAACTCGGCGTTGCATGTTCCTCCGCCGGCCAACTGTATGGGCATGCCACTCTCACAAGGGCATCCTCCATCGAAATGACTGGCCAGGCTCACCGTAGGAGCAATGGCCGTGAACCGGTTATCTAGCACACTGAGCAGCACGGTCTGCGTTCCGCCGCCTGAACCGCCGTTCACCCCGATGCGCGAAGTGTCTATATCCTTGCGCGAGGACAGCATGTAGTTCAGCAAGACAATGCCGTTGAGAGCCTGAACAACATGCGCGCGTGGCACGGCATGCACCTTATGCCCGTCTACACTGGCACTTTGTCCATATCCATAGAGGTCATAGTCTACGCAAACAGCGCCCATCCTGGCCAGTGTGCCCATGCGCTGTTGCTGGTCCTTGCGGTATCTTCCCTGATTGAAATGGCCGTTGGGACAGATGATAAGCGCATGTTTGCCCTTGGTGAGTGGAGCATAGATGCTGCCAAAGACGTGCTCGCCAGGCAGCGTCTCTATGCAGATGTTGCGAACGCTATAGCCATCATACTTGCGTATGGCAGACAGAATGACGCGTGGCTTGCGCACCAATGAGTCTGCATAAATATCGAATTGTAGCAGCCGGCGAACCTCACGGCGAACCGAATCGCGGCGTGCGTCGAACTGAGATGCATTGGAATAGAGCGAACGCAGCCACGTTATCATAGCCTGACCGTCGCTGTCATGGCGCCGGGCATATTCATAAGGCTTTATCTTATACACGCCGTTGCCTTGGTCCCAATAGTTAAAGTCATAATACTTGCAAATGTTTTGCAGTGTCTCTTCCAGCGAGTAAGGTCGTATTCTGAAGTCTGCGTAAGGCAGCTTTAGTCCTGTTGTGTCTACATTGTACTTGAATCTGACTTTGAACCTCTGCCCTACTTCACTCATCACATCATGCAGCGGACGGGTGAAATGGTGGGCATAATCATTCTGCCCCCATGCTGTAACTGAACCGAAGATTGTGCTCATGGCACAAATTAGTAATATTCTTCTCATCTATTGTTATATAATGATTGTCCAAAAGATATTTATCGGCAGTGACATTAAGGCGGAGCACGCCATTGTCTATATGCCATTCACTGCTCACTCTATGCTTGCCAGCTGTAATACACGAGCCCTTGGCCCAGGTGAGCGTGCCCAACATGCGCGGGTTGATGATCACGCTGTCGCCACAGACGTGTATGCCTGCCACATCCGGAATAAGGTGGTTGTTGATGTGTCCCAGCATGAAATGGTTCTTAGAAGATCCGAAAGCCGGATCCCATTGCTCTGTTAGCGTGGTTCGTTTCATGCTGTTCACCTGTGCGCCATAGCCCGGCACGTCGTCATGGTCGAGCATCTGCCAGAGCAAAGCTTCCTTTCCGTTGTCCAACAGTGCCCTGAAGAGGTAGCGCGTACCTACGTCTCCCGTTGTGAGACGGGTGCCATGACGGCGGATGTCGGCTACCAGACTGTCCAAAAGCACTTGTTTTTTCCCTTCTTCATATAGTTTCATCTCAAGTGCAATAGCCAGTCCGGCTTGGCTCTTGGGTATTCCAAAGGTAGAAATAAAAGCTCTTCGGATGCTGTCAGCCCGCTGCTTATATAGATTGTTGCCCTCAATGAAGCTGCCAACCAGCCGGGTCCATTCATAATAATGGGCAGTAGCGACGAGAGAAACGGGAGTGTTGCGGGCGAATCCGGCCTTTGTGCCATCATAGTCATACCAGTCTCCCAGTCCCATATTCAGTATATAGCAGCTGTCTCTCGTATGCAGATAGTCTACGTAACGCCTCATCGCAGGCAGATATTGCCTGATGAGCGATGAGTCCTGATACATCCGGGCATAGAGCACAGGCAATGCCACGAGGGCACCACCCCACTCCGGACTCTCCTGAAAAGGTGGAGCCCATGTCCCTTCAAACTTTATATACTCCGGAGCTATCTCCGGTAACGAGCCGTCAGGGTGTTGTGCGTCTGCGATAAGGCGCATAGTCTGTCTCACCATGGTGCGTGCGTCGTAGGTATAGTTAAGTCCTTCGAAGTTCAGCCAGTCTTGTTCTAGCCATCCCAACTTCTCTCTGTGCGGACAATCTGTCCACACCTGTGTCCAGTTGCTGCGCACAGCATTGTCTATGATGCGCCAAGTGCCATTCCACCGCTCGCTAGAACAGCTGAACGAACCTGTCGTCGGGGCGCTGTTGGAGACGAAGCAAGAGGCCAGACTGTCTACTTCAGGCATATTATGAGGATTTTTATCGCCTGCCATAACAGCCCCTTCAATCTCAATATACTGATAGCCATAATATGTGAAGCGCGGATGCCACGTCTCACCCTGTCTAGAACCTTTGAGTGTATATGTGAGTATATAAGGTCTGCCCGTCTGTTTCTGGCTCACATGTCCGTCGGGCGTGAGGCTCTCACCCACAATGAGCCTCACCTGTTGCCCACGTTTGCCCTTCACAGTGATTTGCGGAAAGCCTGCAAGGTTTTGTCCCATGTCGAATACCATGGCCGTTCCTATACGTTGGCTCACGCCATATCGCCTCATGATGCGCACGGGGTTAGAAATCTGCAAGCGTGGCGTTCCAGCAGGAGAAGTCTGTATCACCACGGGGTGCAAAGGTTGGCCGATCTCCAGTCTGGCATCATAATCTTCTCCACCATATATACTATTATAGACAACGGCATTGCTGTGCCACCGCCAAGTGCCGTCGCTCACCACCTCGTCTGTGCTTCCATCAGCATACACAACGTGCAACTTAAAACAGAGAGTGAGCGGACCGAAAGCTGTGAGAAGCTTATGATAGCGTTTGCCTTTCTCTATATAGAAAGCCGAGCCAAGCATGACGGCGATTCTGTTCTTGCCCTTACGCAGCAATGATGTGGCATCCAGAGTGTTGTAGAAAACCGTTTTAGTATAATCGCTCCATGCAGGCGAGAGAACATCCTCGTTGACTTTATTGCCGTTTATCGTAACTTCGTAGGCACCCAATCCGCAGATGGTGAGTGTGGCGTGCCTTATGGGCTTGTCTGCTTTCCACGTCTTGACGAGCGTAATGCTTCTGTCGGCCAAGCTGTCGGCTACGTTTGTCGTGGCACCAATCCATTTAGCGTGACCAAAAACGCTCTGACTGAAAGAACATACGGGGAAAGAAAGAAGCAGAAAACAGAACGTTATAGAGCGTATTCTGCTGACGAATGAAGACAAGTCAGCGTTTCTTCTGCACGTGTTATGATCTGCTTTGCGGATTCTATTCAAGCTATACATGATTGCAAATAACATTTTATACATCCTGACGTTTTACGATGTAATGACTATCGAACACTACTTCCTGTAACCACATTCACTCATAAAAAAGGCAAAAAACCTTGACCGGCAAGAAGAAAGAGCATCGTCTGTTATTTGAAAAATGTTAACCGTGCTCAGATAAAAGCGGGTTAAAAGGGATAATGTTCTACAAAGGAATGTATAAAACCTACATATACTTTCATGGATATAAGAAAAAAATTAAGTAATTTTGCACCGATTTATAGAAGAACTTGACACTTGACACGAGCAGGATAACCTTTTACGGGTACATGATTGTGGCTTTGGGGGGCCATCTAATCTGCTTTCTTGTCCTTCAAGCCAAGAATGAATGCCATTGCGCAATGTATTATTTATCATATAGTTAGATGACAATACTTATATATACAACCTATCGTCCTATCCCAGTAAAGGGCGGTATTGAGCGAGCTTCTGTGAATGTTGCCAGGCAACTGAGTCATTTTTACGGCACAAGATGCCTGTCAGCCTATCACAGATACGTTGAGGGTGAGGATAAATACTTTGAAAACGCCTTCCAATTGTCAGTCAACAAGCGCACAGCCCAAAGGCAAATCAAGGACATAGTGCACACAGAGCATGTAGACATCGTGCTTATTCAGAGCGACTTCAAGGCGTTTCGCATTTTTAAAAAGGCTTTGGAATACTGCCCCGACACACATCTTTTTTTTTTTGCGCATCACTTTGCACCGGGCTGGGAAAGACTCAAGCCTGATGACGTAAGGGATAAGATAGCAGCCCGACATGGCCTCAGCAGACTTAGATATCAACTAAAATTGGGGCTGTTTCCGTTCTTCAGCATGCTCAACCTTCTGAATATGCGCAAAGACTATCATTATGTTTGCAGGCATGCCGAGCGAGTGGTGCTGCTTTCCAACAACTATATCAGACGTTTTGCGGCTATTGCTGGCATGGGCAACTCAAATAAATTGGTAGCCATACCCAATTCCGTGACATTCAGTGAATGGTTCGACATGAACGAATATAATGGCAAAGGGCATCACGCAATTATTGTAGCCAGACTGGATGAGAGACAAAAAAGAATAAAGTTGGCATTACAAATATGGAAGCAAATCAAGCAAGACATTGCCCTAACCGACTGGACCTTAGATGTGATTGGCGACAGTGACGTGTCGCAGGTAGCCTATTATCGCCAGTGGTGTGAGGAAAACAACATTACAGACGTTACTTTTTTCGGGCGCATGCGCCCCTTAGAAAAACTGCAAAAAGCCAGAGTGTTCTTCATGACATCCCGCTCTGAAGGCTTCCCTATAACCCTCATAGAGGCCAAGCAAGAAGGTGTTGTGCCCTTGGCTTTCAACACATTTCCCATAGCCAAGAATATTATCCATACGGGTGAAGACGGTTTTCTTATACCCGAAGGCAACATACAGCAGTATGTAGACAAAGCAAAATGGCTCATGAAGAATCTTATTAGTACAAAGAAAATGGCTGAAGAAGGATGGAAAGATGCCATGCGCTTCTCCAAAGAGAATGTGAGCAAAGAATGGATGCAGCTATTTCAGGAGCTTGACAGACAACATTGAGAATGCAGCAAAAAGCATACTGCTTCTCTGAAAGCATAGTTTGACAAAGCCAGAGTGCCTATTTCGTGCACCCAAAGTGCCTATTTTGGGATGCGAAAGTGCCTATTTTGGAATGCGAAAGTGCCTCTTTTGCAAAACTTGAAGCATAGTTGTTCAGGGCATTGAGAACAAGCCAATTACATAGTTACCTTACGGTGACGTGCAAACAACCTTGGTGCCGCTCGTATTTCACGTAGCACCGACCCTCTTTGCGCATCCGGTCGAGCACCTCACAAAGCACCAGTTTCAGTGTGTCGTTGGTAGGTTTGCGCCCCATCAGCGTAAAACGATTGTAAGATATGTCGAAAGTGGTGCCGTAAAGGTGGCAGCTATTGACCGTGGCATTATGGTTGTGCGACCGCAGCTTGGCCACGTCTTCCTTGCTTCGCAACACACTTGTCACTAGAATACGGCTGGGTGGCAAGCCCTTGATATAAAGGCTGTCCATAAAGCTGCGCCCTATGTCTTGCAGCAAAAGTGCCGCACGGGGCACCAGATAAGGCAAGCTGCTCTTCAGCTTGTCCATGTCATAAAAGGGACTTGCACCTATATATACCAACTCGGATATTCGTTTCTGCGCGTCATGGCGGTTCATCACAGGGTGAACTCCAAACTGCTTGGCAGAAAGAAGTTGCACGCTGTTAGAGTCAGGAAAGTTGTCGCGAAAGCTCAGAACGCCATAAACGCGATGACGGGCCAGCGTGCCGTCGTCGTTGAAAAAAGCTGAGAAGGCTTTAGGCTTCGCCACATACGCGGGCCTAACTGGCTGAGCCTTCTTCTTAAAGGATGCTGGCTGGTCGGAGTAACGCTTGCCTGCTACCTGTGGGAATATAAGTCTGACAATGGCGAGCAGAGCCACCACACATGCGAAACACAACAAAAAGACAGTCTTTTTGTTTCTTCTTTTCATATTATTTTTCCTCAACCTTAACATAAACTGCAGGCAAAGGTACAAAGAAAAAGCCAATGAAGAATTATGATTAACAATTATTTGTCAGTCTCATGATTTTATGTTACCTTTGCAAGTAAATTATTATTCTAATCATATAGCATTGATAGAGAAGCATATCATCCTAGAAGATATAGACCCTGTGGCCTTCTACGGCGTTGGAAATACGCACTTACAGATGATTAAGTCGCTTTTTCCAAAGCTCAGGATTATGGCGCGCGACAACGTCATTCGCATCTTGGGCGATGAAGAAGAAATATCTAAGGCAGAGGAAGACATAGAGAACATGCGTCTGCATGTGCTGAAATACAACACCATTGCCGAAGAAGATATTCTGGATATCGTAAAAGGCAGGAAGACAAAAGCCGACGCTGTGAAGGGCGTCATAGTCTATTCCATAACCGGCAAGCCTATCAAAAGCCGGTCGGAAAACCAGCAAAAGCTCATAGACGCCTTTGAAAAGAACGATATGGTGTTTGCCGTTGGCCCTGCCGGAACGGGTAAGACCTATCTGAGCATAGCACTAGCCGTGCGCGCGCTCAAGGAGAAGACCGCCAGAAAAATCATTCTGAGCCGCCCGGCTGTTGAGGCCGGTGAGAAGCTGGGCTTCCTTCCGGGAGACATGAAGGACAAGATAGACCCTTATTTGCAGCCCCTTTACGACGCATTGGGCGACATGCTGCCAGCCGTGAAACTGCAAGAGCTGATGGACAAGCAAATCATTCAGATAGCGCCCTTGGCCTTTATGCGAGGCAGAACATTGAGCGATGCCGTTGTCATACTGGATGAGGCGCAGAATACTACACCCGCCCAGATACGTATGTTCCTCACCCGAATGGGCTGGAACACCAAGATGGTAGTGACGGGAGATATGACACAGATAGACTTGCCGCGCAGTCAGAAAAGCGGTCTGGCCGAAGCGCTGCACATTCTGGGCAATGTTGAGGGCATAAGCTTTGTAAACCTAACGCAGAAAGACATTGTCAGACACAAACTGGTGACACGTATCGTGAACGCCTACGAAGCCTACGACAAGGCCAGGCGTGAGCGCACCGACCGTCAGGACGGAGAGAACAGAACACAAGAAAACCAAGGTTTTTAAATCATACAAATTACACAATGAAAGCATTAACAAAGACTGATTTCCATTTTGATGGACAGAAGAGTGTTTACCACGGTAAGGTACGTGATGTTTACAATATCAACGACGACCTCATTGTGATGGTGGCAACCGACAGAATTTCTGCCTTTGACGTCGTGCTGCCCAAAGGTATTCCTTTCAAAGGGCAAGTGCTCAACCAGATAGCGGCCAAGTTTCTGGACCTGACCAGCGACATCTGCCCCAACTGGAAGTTGGCTACGCCTGATCCAATGGTTACAGTCGGCTTGAAATGCGAAGGCTTCAAGGTGGAGATGATTATCCGTTCCATCCTCACCGGTAGCGCCTGGCGTGCCTATAAGGACGGATGCCGTGAGCTGTGCGGCGTGCGTCTGCCTGACGGTATGCATGAGAACGAGCGCTTCCCGGAGCCTATCATCACCCCAACCACAAAGGCTGAAGAGGGCCATGACATGAACATCTCACGTGAAGAGATTATCAAACAGGGCATTGTGAGCGCAGAAGACTATGCCGTTGTAGAAGACTATACGCGCAAGCTCTTTAAGCGTGGCCAGGAGGTAGCAGCCAAGCAAGGCCTCATTCTCGTTGACACGAAATATGAGTTTGGCAAGCGCGATGGCAAGGTTTACCTCATTGACGAGATACACACTCCCGACTCAAGCCGCTACTTCTATGCCGACGG
>DLDC01000162.1:0-2914 GCA_002480935.1 Prevotella sp. UBA7782
CGTTGCCGGCCCTCTATGCCTTGAATAAGACGCATGACGAGCACATGATAGAGTTGGCCAAAAAGGTGAAGCACAACACCATCAGCGCTGATGAAATAGCCCGGTTGGTGGCTTTCACAAAGGCAAATGGAGGAATAGAATATGCCGAAAAGCGCATGAACGATTTTCATGTTCAGGCCCAGCAGTATATAGACGGGCACGTGAGCCAACCCGAAATACGTGCCGCGCTGCAGGGTTATCTTGATNNNTTATCAGAAGAAACAAGTAGCGGCCCCTCTTTTGGCTGCATACAATAGGGTTGGCTACTACCTATAACGACGCAAGCACATTCTCTCAGCAGGGCTGAAGGAATGTGCTTGATGCTTTTAAGGGCCTAGGCGCTTAGAAGAACTTGGTTTCCGTGCCCACTATCTCGCTCAGAAGCAGGTTGGCCAAACGGCTGGTGCCCAATCTGAACCACTCGTTGGTGAGCCATTGCTTGCCCAATATCTCCTTATATATGGTATAATATATCACAGCATCCATCACGCTGTTGATGCCTCCGGCAGGCTTTAAGCCTATCTGAATGCCCGTTTCTTCATAATACTCTTTGATGGCCTGGCACATCACGTAAACGGCTTCAGGCGTGGCCGAAACCTTCTCCTTGCCCGTTGATGTCTTGATGTAGTCGGCGCCGGCATACATACTCAGGATGGCTGCCTTCTTGATATTGCTGCAGCTGCCCAGGTCGCCTGTCTCCAGAATAACCTTCATGGGCACGTCGCCACACGTCTGTTTGAGCTCGTTGATGTCGTCGCACATGCCCTCATAGTCGCCAGAGAGAAACTTGCCCACGGGCATCACGATGTCGATGTTGGTGGCTCCGTCCTTGATGGCCAGTGCCGTTTCTACCGTCTTACACTCTATGAAGGTTTGCGATGAGGGAAAGTTGCCCGTCACATTGGTTATCTCTACGCCGTCTACCTCCAGGCTCTCGCTGATGAGCTTGGTGAAGCATGGGTAGGCACAGATGGCAGCTACGTGCGGCAGGGTGGGGTAGGCGCTGTCAAACTGGTTCACTTTTTCGGTCATGGCCAGTATTTTTTCCTCCGTGTCGGTGGTGTTGAGCGAGGTGAGCTCGATGCTTCCGAAGAGAAATTTCTTCACTTCCGGCGTGTCGTTTTCACTCACCTTCTCGGCTATAATCTGCTTCACGGCCTCCTTCACCTCATTGTCTTGGATGTCGGTGTTGTACTTCTCAAGAGCCTGCTCGTACTTGCTCTTCTGCTCAGTAATCTTGTTTTGCTGCGATTGAATGTCTTTTTCAACGCTCTGTTTGATGATTCCCATGATGTTTTACAATTTATTTCGTTATATAATATAATCTGTTTTACAATATAAAATAGTTTATTTTACATCATAAAATAAATTATTTTTCTGCCTAAAATTCATTCTTTTGACGCTTCGTCTGCGTGCAGTTTAGGGTTGTTCTTATGCCTTTCGGCGTCGCGGCGTGTCTTCTTCTCAAAGCTTTTTTGCAGTTCGGCGGTGAGATCTACACCCGTTTGATTGGCCAGACAGAGCAAAACCCACAGCACATCGGCCATTTCCTCGCCCATGTTGTGCTTTTCGCCGGGCTTGAAACTTTGGTCGCCATAGGTGCGCGCCATGACTCTTGCCAGCTCGCCCACCTCTTCGGTGAGGCACGCCATGTTGGTTAGTTCGCTGAAATAGCGCACGCCGTAGGTCTTTATCCACTTGTCTACTGCCTCTTGGGCTTCTTTTATCGTCATAATAGGTTGAATTTATGCGTTCAGAATGGTGTTTAATGGGGCGCTGCAGGCCTCTAGTGGGGTGGGCCAATGCTTTTCCGGCCACCGCCCTGACAATGGTCTGAGGGCTCTGCTATTTACTCTTTGTTCTTAGAGTCCATGCAGATGGTCACCGGACCGTCGTTGAGCAGTTCTACCTTCATGTCGGCTCCAAACTCCCCCGTGCCTACTTCCTTGCCCATGGCCAGGCTCATTTGGCTCACGAAATAGTTGTAAAGGGGTATGGAGATGTTGTGTGGCGCGGCGTGAATGTAGCTGGGTCGGTTGCCCTTTTTATAGCTTGCCATGAGCGTGAACTGGCTCACCACGAGGGCATCGCCCCCTATGTCGTGCACGGAAAGGTTCATCACGCCCTGCTCATCGTCGAAGATGCGCAGCCCAACGGCCTTCTTCACGAGCCAGTCGGCATCGCTCTGCGTGTCGTCGGGGGCTATGCCCAACAGTATGAGCAGTCCTTTGCCTATGGCAGACTTCACTTCTTGGTTGATGGTAACAGATGCTCTGCTTACTCTTTGTATCACTATTCTCATGTTACAAAGATAAGCATTTTACTTTAAATCAGGCGTTTCGGGATGGAAATATTTGTAAACCAGTTGGCCTTTAGAGGCTCCTATGACGCTCGTAATAGTCTGTAAATCAGCTGATTGTATCTGTTTTACGGTTTTAAGCTGCTTGAGCAGAGTGTCTTTTGTCTTGGGTCCGATGCCTTTTATGTCGTCTAAGGCGCTGTGCAGGGCGTGTTTGGAGCGCTTGTCGCGGTGGAAGGTGATGGCAAAGCGGTGCACTTCGTCTTGTATATGGGTGAGTATGTGGAACAACTCGCTGTCGGTTTTCATGCCAATCACCTTAGGTGGGAAGCCGTAGAGCAGCTCGTTGGTGCGGTGGTGGTTGTCTTTGGCCAGGCCGGCAATGGGTATTTGCAGCTTCAGCTCGTCTTCTACCACCTCTCTCACCACGTTCATCTGTCCTATTCCGCCATCGGTTATGATGAGGTCGGGCAGCTTCTGCTTCTCTTCTATCATGCGCGTGTAGCGCCTTCTCACCACTTCTTGCATAGAGGCGTAATCGTCTGGGCCCGTAACGGTCTTGATGTTGTACTTGCG
>DLDC01000162.1:2940-4015 GCA_002480935.1 Prevotella sp. UBA7782
GCCTTTGAATACCACACATGCAGCCACGGCATCCTGTCCGCTGATGTTGGAGTTATCAAAGCATTCTATCTGATAGGGTAGGCTGGGCAGTTGCATCTTCTCCTTCAGTTCGCTCATCAGCCTGGTTTGTTTTTGCTCAGGATTGAGCTTCTCAGCCTGCTTCAAACGGTCGAATTTATACTGTTTGGCGTTCATCTCCGACAGTTCAAGCAGGTGCTTCTTGTCGCCTTTCTGGGGTATGAAGAAGTATGCTTCCTTCAGTTTAAAGTCCATTTCGAAGGGCACGATAATCTCTTTTGCGGTGCTGTTGAAGCGCGAGCGTATCTCCGGAATGGCCTCGTTGAGCAGTTCCTCGTCGGTTTCGTCCAGCTTGCGCTTATATTCATAGGTGAAGCTTTGGTTGATGGCGCCGTTCTTTACGTGTATGTAGTTGATGAAAGCCAGCTTGTTTGAGTCGTCGTCTACGATGGTAAATACGTCTACATCGGTTATGGTATGGCTCACAATCTCGCTCTTTGCGCAGAAGTTTTCGAGTGCTAGGTATTGCTGTTTCAGCTCTTCTGCCTCCTCAAACTTCATTTCTTCGGCCTTTTTCTGCATCTTTTCGTACAGCATTTTCTGCACGTCGCGTGTGTTGCCCTTGAGTATTTCTTTTGCCAGAGCAATGTTTTCCTGATATTCCTTGTAGCTTTGTTTGCCTATGCAAGGCGCTTTGCAGTTGTGTATGTGATACTCCAGACAAGGCTTATACTTGCCCTTGTCAACCCCTTCTTGCGTAATCACCATGTGGCAAGTGCGCGGTTTATAGAGCTTCTTGATTAAATCGAGTATCGCATACATGCTGCTGATGTGGCTGTAGGGCCCATAAAACGTGCCGTAACGCTTGTTGATGGTTCGGGTTTTGAATATTCTGGGGAAGTATTCTCTTGTGATGCAAATGCTGGGGTAGGTTTTCCCGTCTTTCAGCAATACATTGTAGCGGGGCTTGTATTGCTTGATAAGTTGGTTCTCTATGAGCAAGGCATCTTCTTCTGTGTGCACAGTGAAGTAGCTAATATCGCATATCTTGCTCACG
>DLDC01000182.1 GCA_002480935.1 Prevotella sp. UBA7782
GAAAGCCGATGAGGTGCACACCGTAAGCTGGAAGAACGTCCGTCTTCAGAAAGGCAAGAACGAGGTGGTTCTCAAGTCGGCCCACGGACAGGACAAAGCTACTTGGAATGTCAATCTATAGGAATTGCTTCTTCGTTTTTAGATAGATGATAGGTTAATAGGAAGACAGGGGCATGAAGATGCCACCTGTCTTCCAACAACCTTTTAAAGATACACTATAAGATTAACAATTTAAAAACTACACAATGGAAAGAACCTGGAGATGGTTTGGCAAGAACGATAAGATAACTCTTGCACAGCTAAGACAAATAGGCGTTGAAGGCATCGTAACAGCCCTTCATGACGTGCCACTCGGCGGGGTATGGACAAGGGAGAAGATACACGCCCTGCGTGAGTATATCGAGAGCTATGGGATGAGATGGAGCGTCGTGGAGAGCCTGCCGGTGGTAGAAACCATTAAATACGGAGGTCCCGACAAAGATCATCAGATAGAGGTGTACAAGCAATCACTGCGCAATCTGGCCGCTGAGGGCATCCACTGCATCTGTTACAACTTCATGCCGGTGCTCGACTGGGCACGTACCGACCTTCTGCACAAGAATCCCAACGGATCAACCAACCTTTACTTCAACTACGCTGAGTTTGCTTATTTCGACATTTACATCCTCAAGCGCAAAGGTGCACGTGAGGAATGGGCTGCCTTCAAATTCCCGGAGGGGTGGGGCGTAGGCCGCGACGTCCTCGCAGAGTGTGATAAGCTGGCTGAGACCATGACCCCTGAGAAGGACCATCAGCTGGTGGAGAATATCGTTATAAAGACGCAGGGCTTCGTTTCCGGCAACTTCAGTGAGAACGACGAAGCACCCGTTGAGAAGTTCCGCGAGTTTCTTAACCTTTACAAAGGAATAGATAAGGCCAGGCTGCGCGCCAACATGAAGTACTTTCTTGAGGCTATCATGCCCGTTTGCGATGAGTGCGACATGAATATGTGCGTACACCCCGACGATCCTCCTATCGAGATTCTCGGACTTCCCCGCATCGTGCGCACGGAAGAGGATATACAATGGTTGCTCGATGCTGTGCCCAACAAGCATAACGGATTAACATTCTGTGCCGGATCGCTCAGCGCCGGTGCATACAATCATGTAGTAGAAATGGCAAGCAAGTTTGCTTCACGCACCCACTTCGTACATCTGCGCAGCTGTCATATCTTTCCCAACGGCGACTTCACAGAGGCTTCGCACCTCGGTGGACGCGCCGATATTATAGAACTGTGCCGCATCTTCGAGAAGGTTAATCCTCAACTGCCTATGCGCGTGGATCATGGCATGACCTTCACCGACAAGCCGGGCGGCATCATGGATGAGTCAAATCACGGACACAACGCAGGCTACACCCTCTTGGGCCGCATGTTCGCCATGGGACAGGTGCAGGGAATACTTGCCACCGTAGACCGCGAACTGGGTATCGAATACAAGCAGCCGGGATTCTTCGACTAATTGCCATCATAAAAACAAGAAACATCATGAAACTACTGGATATATTAAACAACGGCTATAACTCGTCTGAATGGGAGGCCAAGGGTTACGACCTCCCAAAATATGATATAAAAACACTGAGAGAGAAAACCTTCGAACACCCCACATGGGTACACTTCGGCGGTGGCAACATCTTCCGTGCCTTCCCCGCCTCGCTTCTCAACGACTTGCTTAATACAGGCAAGTATGACCGGGGCGTCATCGTTGCCGAGACCTTCGACTATGAGGTTATAGACAAGGCTTACCGCCCCTTTGACAATCTTTCTTTGCTCGTCAGTCTGAAGGCCGATGGGAGTGTCGATAAGAAAGTCATCGCCAGTGTCACGGAATCGCTGAAGGCTGACCCACAGTTTGACGACTGGAACAGACTCACTCAGATTTTTCGCAATCCCTCGCTACAGATGGTATCCTTTACCATCACCGAGAAAGGCTATTCATACAACGATGCCGACCTCAATCGTGGCCTCTCACCAGTCTTCGCGTTGGGAAAGGTCACGGCTCTGCTCTATGAGCGCTTCAAGGCAGGACGGCTGCCCCTCACCGTTCAGTCTATGGACAACTGCTCTCACAATGGCAGCAAGGTGCAGGCCGGTGTCTTTGCATACGCCGAGCGGTGGGTTAGGGACGGACTTGTGCCGCAGGATTTCCTCGACTATATAAAGGATGAAACGAAGATAACCTTCCCATGGTCGATGATCGACAAGATTACGCCGCGTCCGCACGAAAAGGTGAAGGAGCTCTTGGCACAGGATGGTTTTGAGGACAACAACTATATAGAAACGAACCGCCACACCTTCACCGCGCCGTTCGTCAACTCTGAAGAAACACAGTATCTCGTAGTAGAAGACCATTATACCAACGGTCGTCCTCCTCTCAACTTGGGTGGAGTTATCTATACCTCAAGGGAGATAGTAGATAAGGTAGAGACTATGAAGGTTACCACTTGTCTCAATCCGCTCCACACCGCCATGGCTATCTTCGGCTGTCTGCTGGGCTATGATCTCATCTCGGCTGAGATTGCCGATAGCGACATCCGTGCCTTGGTACAGAAAACGGGATATATTGAAGCGATGCCGGTGGTGACCGATCCCGGAATCCTCAATCCTTACGAGTTCATTGGGGCTTTCATCAACAAGCGATTACCTAATCCGTTCATGCCCGACGCTCCTCAGCGCATAGCCATGGACACCAGTCAGAAGCTTGCCATACGCTTTGGTGAGACCATTAAGAAGTACCTCTCTCGCGGTCTCGACACAAGTAATCTCGTGCTCATTCCACTCATTCTGGCTGCTTATGCCCGCTATCTGAAGGGCATTCAGGACGACGGCACTCCTTTTGAACCTTCACCCGATCCGCTTTTGAAGGAGCTTCAGAACATTGTGGCTCCACTGACTATCGGCAAGCCCGACCAAGATTTCAGTTGTCTTGAGAAACTTTATAGACGCAAGGATGTTTTCGGACTAGATCTCTACGAGGCCGGGTTCGGCAACCGTATAGAACACATGGTCAGAGAACTCTTCAAAGGCGATGGCTCTGTCAGGGCAACGCTACATAAGTATGTCACCGAGAGGTGAATGCCGTCTTGAGGCCTTAAGCTATCGTGTATGGCTGTTCTCGGCATGTGGAAAATATGATGGCGCTTGATGGGCAGCTGAGCGATGGGCGCAATAAAGCCGCAGGGCTGAATCTTCGACCTGGTTTTAGCGTTCAATAAGTCAAATTTGAAGTGATTGCTTTTGTGGTTTGGTTTTTTAAGAGTTAATTTTAGGCAAAGCTTTCCGTAACTTGAAAGCTTTGCCTATCTAAATGCTTAATAGCGCAACTTCTTGTATCGGTGGTTCACCTATGCCGATCAGTCGGTTGCCTTTCCTTTGGTCACTGCATATTTGCCGCCACCTGTGAGGCAGAGAACGGCGGCTCCCAGCAGATAGAGCATGGGCAACTCTATAGCCCAGCCTCCCGTTGTCGGGTCTACAGTAAAGAGCACGGGCAGATGAGCCATAAGGATAGCTACTGCCATGTTGCCCACCATGATGACAGAGGCTACCCTCGTCCAGGCGCCAATGACAATCAATATGGAGGCTAAGAGCTCAGCAGCCAGTGAGAAGTATGCTATAAAGCCTGGAAGTCCCATGCCGGCCAGCATACCTTGAATGCCTGCCACGCCATAGATGAGTTTGTGTACACCGTGAAACAACATCAAACCGCCTACTGTGAGACGGAGCAACAACAACCCTAAGTCGTTGTTGCGAAATAAGTCTTTGTTCATATTCTTAATCATAAAAAGTATATTATCTCACCATCCTTGATGGTGCATATATGGGAACTGTTGCTCCCGATGGGCACAAAATTACGATAAAGTTCATAGAAGAAGTTTCTTCTTGCACTTAATAAATGCAAAAATAAGATGCTATCTTGATATAGCAAACATAGAACAACTATAATCACCGCCCCAAAAGAGGTGTGCAGCGGCTTGGCTTTAGCCTTTTCCATGCACAAGTGTGGCACAGATGAGACGGCAGCAAAGTGCAACTCATTACTCGCCTCCTTAGCAAAGGGGCAGCAGAAAGCTCCCTCACAGCAGTTGTCAAGTGTGCAAAATCGTTATCTTAACCTCTTCTTCACAACCTTTGGGTAGGCAAAAATAGCAAGCGCATAGCCGATATAAAATGAACTTATTAAATGGGACGGTACTAGGAAACGAGGGTTAGTTATATGAATATGCGTACGTCGGATTCGCGTTATTTAAAACGGCTCACCCGATAAACCAGG
>DLDC01000122.1 GCA_002480935.1 Prevotella sp. UBA7782
CATAATAACCAGAGGTTGGCCAAGGATGATCTTTAGGAAAATAATTGTACATGACCGTCATGAACGTTGCCGCATAGCGCTCATCGCCCTTGCCCCACAGATATATAGATTTAGCCGATGGAGCCAAAACGCCACTGCAAGCCTTCATGCCAGAGGTGATAGGGTCGCCTAACTGCGCGCCATAAGTGTTCTGCCGGCCATGACCGCCAGTAAGTTCATCGCCCGGATAGCCTGCTCTTTCGTATTGCACAGCCCAGATAACCTCGTCGTTCTGCTCATTAGTGGGCGACCATTTTTCCTCAAACGATAGTGTAAGAGGTTGGCCATTTATTGCCAAATCAGCATACTGAGCTGCTTTTCTGAAATAATCTGTTGATTTAACGCTATATAAGCCTTTAGCTGCATCGTCGAGCTGGACATTCAAATCCCAGCCGGCCGCCAGGCATACCTTAGCCAGCAACGCCCTTACAGCCCTGCGGCTGACATTGCCCTGCATATCTGTTTCCGGCAAATTAGGGTCGCTGGAAATGGCCTCCAACTCTTCTATGAGCTTGGGATAGATTTCGGCAAGAGGCGTTCGGGGATAATTGCGCTCGCCCGTGGAGATATATTCTGTTACATAAGGCACTGCGCCAAACTCTTGCGTAAGATTATAATAGCCATAACAACGCAAGAACTTAGCCTCAGCGACATACTTAGGATTGGCTGCGCCATACTTGAGCAAGCAGTTGGCCATATTGATGAGCGAGTAAGCCTTTGTGTAATAGTCGGCAACACCTTGTTCTTCAGGGGTCAACTTATACGTCTGAAAGTTGTTGGCCCTTGCCGTTTGGGTAACAGTATAGAGATCTGTGCCCCATTCTGTCATGTCTACGTTGTTCACCAAAGGCTTCACTTCGTTATACATAGACGTTCTTAGCGCAGCCTGACCTTTGTCTGTTGTGAAATAAGGATCGGCATCTATACCTGCCTTATTGTCGGCCTCAAGGAAGTCGCTGCACCCGGTAAGGGCACCAGCGGATGCCGTGGCCAGTATTATCGCAAATATTATTTTTTTCATTGATGTGTTTTTTAAGAATGGATTAAAACTTGATGCTGGCTCCTACTTGCCATGTAACGGTGCTCGGCCCATCATTAGAAGCCGACGCAGCTGCCCATTCAGGATCATAGCCTTTATAACCGGAAATGACGAAAGGATTAGTAACCGTGCAATAAAGCCTCAGGTTGCTGCAACCAAACTTGCTCAGAAGCGATTTGGGGAAGGTGTAGCCAACCGTGATGTGCTTCACTTTGACAAACGAGCCCGAAGCATAACAGTTGGTGGCACCCAACCAGTTCTGCGTACCCAGCCCGCCGTTTGACGCTCCATTATTTGGGAAAGGATAGCTGCCATAATGAGTTGTTTGCTGATAAACAGGATTGATGAAAGTGCCGTCGGGGTTTTGCCCATCACAATCTATCAATGTTCCGGCAGGTATGTACCAATCCATAGCCAACTTCATGCGGCCTCTGTCACTGATATTCAGATAGTCTTTATAGAAGTTTGAGAAGATGGTGAAATGCTGCTTCGAATAGACAGAGAAAGAAAAATCCCAATTCTTATACTGCAGATTGGAGGTTAACGAACCCGTCCAAGCCGGATCGCTCTTGTAAACTTTCTTATCATCATCTGTAAACCGGCCGTCGCCATTCACGTCTCTTATAATGGGGTTGCCCTCATTCNNCCATAACATTTGTGATAATAGGCACTTTCCTTAACTGTGGAGCCGGGTGTGAAGCCCATGAGCCGGGCTATCTCGTTGTCGGGCACCGTCATGTTTCTGTCGCTGACAATGCCTGTCCATTGATAACCATAGACATTATTATATGGCTCGCCTATGAAAAGGTTGCCCGTAGAGCTGCCTGTATAAAGATTTCCTGTACCATTTATCTCAAGCACCTTATTCTGGTTATGGGCAAAGGTGAAACTGGTTGTCCAGTGCCAAGAGGGTGTTACGATGTTCTCCGTGGTAAGAGCGACCTCTATACCCTTATTCCTAACTGAGCCAATATTTGTAGTAAGCGACTTGCCACCTGACTCCAAAGGAAGCTTGACACTATAAAGCAAGTCGCTCGACTTCTTGTTATAGATGTCAATGCTGCCTCTTATCCTATCGCGGAAGAAGCCAAAGTCTACTCCGAAGTTCACTTCATGTGACCTTTCCCATTTCAGCTGAGTGTCGATCACCCCATTGGGATACATGCCCTGTGAGTATGCAGCGCCAAAAGGATAATATACCGGCCCGGTGGCCGTGAGCCTCGTAGCATAATTACCCACGCTGTTGTTTCCCGTAACGCCATAAGACAAGCGCCATTTAAGGTTGCTCAGCCACTTGTGGGCACCCGACATAAACGGCTCTTCAGACATACGCCAGGCCACTGCGAACGATGGGAAAGACGACCATCTGTTGCCTTTTGCAAATCTGGAGCTTCCATCCCACCTGATAGTAGCCGTAGCCATATACAGCCCTTTATAAGTATAGTTTGCACGCAAAGCATACGAAAGAAGTGAAGATTCAGAGAAGTCGCTGCCTGAATTGCCATAGTCATAACCCTGATTTGTAGTACCTACAGCCCACCAATACGTGCCTTCCAACACTTTGTTATAATAAAGCTTTTCTGACTCGGCGTTGGCGTAAGAGGCTGACACCAATGCCATGGCATTCAGATGATGGTCTTTGCCAAACATTCTGTCGTACGTAAGGATGTTGTCCCACGTCCAAGTATAGCCTTGATCAGAGGTTCTTCTGGCTGTGTTCTGGCTTTCTCCGGCCTCTGTACCTTGATAGTAGCCGTATCGCATGTACGTAAAAGTGGGCGAGAACGTTGTTTTGAAAGACAGCCCTTTGAGAAGGCGCAACTGCAAATAAACATTTGTAAGCGCCGTCCAGCCCAATGTGTTGGATGACTGGTCGCGCATATAAATCAACGGACTTATCTGGCTGGAGAACTGATAGAGGTCTGTGCCCAGCACCTCTTTGCTTCCCGGCTTTAAGTTTACGTTGCCATCGGCATCATAAGGTTGCATGAAAGGGTTGACATGAAATGCGTTAGACACGGCATCATTACTTGCATAATCGTGGTTGGAACGCGTCAAGTTGAAGTTGAACCCCACTGTCACAGCCTTACTTATATTGCCGTCGAGGCTTCCCTTTATATTTACTTTCTTCAGATTGTCGCCAACAAAGGTACCTTTCTCACCCGTATAACCCAGGCCCATGTGATAATGAATTCGTTCTGTAGAGCCACTCACAGCAAGATAATGATTTTGTTGCATACCATCTTGCAGCACCATGTCGGGCCAGTCATAAGTCTTTCCTGAAGCAAGGAGCTCCTTCATACGGTATCTCCCCGTTACGCCATCTTGCAGCAAGCACCTTGCCAGGTCATCATTGGTCATAACTGGCTGTCCGTCAAAATTCTCAGAGCCCGCCACATTAAGGAATTTCATAAACCTATATTGGTAGAACTCATTTGCATCCATGAAGTCTGGCATTCGGGCAACCTTGCTAATGCCATAATAGCCATCATAGGAAATGACAGGACGTTCCATGCTTTTGCCAACCGTCATTCCGCTCTTGGTGGTTATCATCACTACGCCGGCCGTGGCACGGCTACCATATATAGCAGTAGACGACGCATCTTTAAGCACATCTACCCTCTCTATGTCCTGCGGATTAAGAAAGTCTATGTCACTGCAGATAATACCATCAACTACGTAAAGGGGATTTTGAGATCCACTTATAGAGTTTTTTCCGCGTATCTCTATGCTCAATGAGCCTGCCGCACGCCCTGATGTTTTTGTAATACTCACTCCGGGCACACTGCCTTGCAGCCCCTCCAATACTGAGGGAGTACCTTTTTCGTTTAGCTTCTCGTTTCCTATGGAGGCCACAGATCCTGTCAAATCGCTTTTCTTCATCGTTCCATAACCTACCACTACCACTTCATTAAGCGTCTTGTCTTGCTCTTGCAGCACAACGTTTAAGGTTTTGCTCTTTCCCAAGACTATCGACTGGGATTGATAACCCACATAGGATACCTCAAGTTTTGTGGAAGGAGATGCAGAAGGCAGCGTAAAGTTACCATCCAAATCTGTCACTGACACGGGCTTTCCATCAGCCGATATGGTAACACCTATCAGCGGGTTGCCCTCAGTATCTTTCACTGTTCCTCGCACAGGCTGTTGGCCCATACTTGCCAGACAGACTGCAAAGAATGCCGAAGTGGCGATGAACTTTTTTATATAACACATGGTTTTAAGTATTAGATGATTTTTTTTAAAATGCCACCCCTTGCACGTTACAGCAAAAGTATGCATTTGCTTTGTAAAAGCAACACTTCCTTATTTAGGAAACATTATTGCATATTGCCAAATAGCACGTTTTTGCAATAGCAGATGGACAAAGGATGTTACTCCAAACGTGTCTGCCAAGAATGCTACTTAGGTGACTATATTTTTCAGGCAATGCAGACAATAAAGCAATCATCTGCATTACCCGACTATTTAAAAGAAAAAATGGAATGCTATTTCAAAAGCTCTTTCTTTCCATTCCTTATCACTATGCCCTTATAGCTGGTGCTCACACGTTGTCCCTTCAGGTTATAAATGGCGTTGTTGCACACATGCTTGTCAGCCTCAAGTTGCCTGATGGCTGTGGCAGCAGCATCTGCAGCAGAACGTGAGGTATAAAGTTTAAAGGCTAAGTCGTACTGGTTGTTTCCGCTTCCATAGAAAGGAAAATCGCCTTCGTAAGGCTCATTGCCAAAATCGAGAATGGCAAATGGGACGGAAGGATCAGTTTTATCAGACAAGTATACTGCATCGCCAGAGCATGGGTCAATAGGATATTTGGCTGTCTTGATGGTTGCATTATCCTTAACACCTTTGCCAATGGGATCAACAAACTCATATCCCACTCCATCTAACATATTATCGCCAACGCCCCACGCTGCAAGATACTCCCAGTTGTCACCCTGAGATAGGCCGCATATCTCTATACGGTATACCTTCATGCCGGTAGGTATGGTGATAGAATAGACAGCGTTGTTCTTAAAATTAATGCCAACAGTCCATGTTCCAAACTTATCTACACACGCTTTTCTTCCACGACCAGCCATATTCAAAGTGAATCCACCGTCAAAATACAAAGTTTGTGCATCACTCTTAATGGTATCACACGTAGTCTGGTCAATAACATAAACATCAGAGGTTTGTGCATTCAAGAAGTCAACCGATAACAATAAGGCTGCAACAATAGTAATTAATTTTTCATAACTTGTGTTTTTAGGTTAAACATATTTATTATACATGGTTAGTAATATTCTTTCGTTTAGCTTTTAAGCTGTCGCAAATATATGAAAGTTTTTATTTGGTTGTTCAATAATCAGCGACGAGTTAAGTATAAATAAATCTTTTTTCACTTGATTAACTTAGTTCTCTCTTCAAATCCTAATCATGTCCTTCATGATTAAGAGGCAAATAAATCGCAAAACGAAGAGGCAAAAAACTGGAAATATGGATAATAAAAATCCTGCAAAAGTATCCATTAACTCACAGACTGGCATAATAAGAATGTCAGTCTGCGAGCAACAAAATCGGTCTATGCACTTAACAGCTCCTTGCCAAAACGGTGCAGAGCTTCCTTTATTTCGGCTACGCGCTTCTCGCTGGGCTTTGATATGCCATAAATATATCTTGCAAGAAGGCTCTTGTTGATGTTCAGAGACCGTGCCACCTCCGAAACGTTCAGCCAAGGATATCGGGCAAACAGCTCGCCTATCTCATTTTCCTTGGGTTCAGATGTCTCCAAGAAACTTGAAATGTGCATATCCACATCGATGGATTCCCATCGGATGTCCTCACCGTCATCACCTATGACATAGTCATTACGTTGTTCTGTAGTGGCATCCATAAGCTCCGGATAGGCCTCCAATGGTCGGCTGAAAGTCTTGTTCGACTGCGTTCGCATAAAAACACGGTTATTGTCAAACCACAAATTCTTAATTTTCTCCATATACAGTCCTCCTTTAGTCATCAAAACGTTTATGCCATTCTGCGACAAATTCCTCTTTATAGTTTTCGCAGGTTGTGATAGCCTTCTTCAAAGTATTGTCTTTCAGGCCATGATTATACACTATTCTAACCTCTGGCTCTAGTTCTATTTTAGCCTTCTTACCTCCATAACTAATATGAACGTGTATGGGCTCGTGCTCGTCTTAGTAGAAGAAAAACCTGATTCAAAAGGCGTATAGTAATGTAGGCTTATCATCTATTTGATTTAATGTGCCACAAAGTTAGGTATAATAATTTATACCTACAAATTTTTAATCCATATTTCTATTCTGATTTCACAGATTTTTTCATAGCAGAGCACAACTACGTGAAGCTCAGGAACGCCTTCACAACAACGCTCATCCACGGAAGGGCGCGTTTTTTTGCAGTATTTGGATGTTGGCCGGCACAAGGCGCGGCCACTACACTAGATGTTTATTGGGTGCGTCCGCATAGGAGGGACACCGTCTCGGTGTCCGCACAACAACGTTCATCCACGGCAAGGGCAGCCCTCGTAGCCGTCCTCAGCCCATGTAAAGCAAAAAAGGGGCGGCGCATGGGGCACCGTCCCTGAAGAAAAGAAGTGTAGAGCAAACCGCTAGAAGGCAGGATGCTGTATCATGATTTTCTGCGTATAGTGCTGTCCGTTCTGCTCGATGGTCAGAACATATACACCGGGATGTAGGCCGGCGAGCGACATACTGCCGTTGCCCATGCGTGCCTTCTCGCCTCCAACGGTGTAGAGGGTGAGGCGTCCGCCGTTCTTCAGCGTGACGTTGCTGCCCGTTATCTGTGCCAAGGCGCCCTGGGCGGCTATGCTGCCGATGCCAGACGTGAGGCTGATGCTATAGACATTAGAGGGTGCCGACTCGCTGCCGTCGGCGTAGTAAGCCACGACATAATAGTCTGACTGTGCCTCGGGAATGCTGTCGGTGAAGTGTGTGGCGTTGGCAGGCAGATAGGCCGAGTTGATGACCTGACCGTTGCGGAACACGTTGTAGCCCACCAGATTGTCGTCGGCAGCGCCGATTGTGGCATTGGCCTCATCGGTTACGTTGGCCGTTATCTGCCATACGCACTTGCTGCGATATTCATCTCCCTGAGCATGATAGTAGTCGTAGGTTGACTGCCAGGTCTGTCCGCCGTCCTCAGAGAAGAGGTCGCTCTTACCCGGCACGCAGGCATCGCTCACGTCATAAAGCAAAGGTATCTGCCAAGAGTCGTAGTCGTGTATCTTCACGCCCACCATGAGCTCCTTGGTACTGTCTATTTGCAGAGGCTCGTCGAATGTTGCCGTGCTGGCGCCGTTGTAAACAACATTGTCAAACTCCTTCTCTCTCACCAGCTGACCATCTTGATACACCACAGCCGTAGCGTGTATGCCGAGCGTGTCGGGATAGTAGTTATAATAGTTGAGGATGGTAGACACGGAGTTGATATACTTGCCGTGATAGAGTGCCAATTCGCGTGTGGTGAACTTATTGGCTCCGATGAGCTCCTTGCCGGCATTGCCCAGCGTGTATCGAGTGAGTGCGGGGTCGTGCACATAGTTAAGCGCATAGGCACCCTGCGGGTCTTTCCAAGCCAGTGCCACCTGGTTTCCGGCCGTCTGATGGCCCGTCATTCCCGTCATGGCTGCTGCTGTAGCGTCGGCCGAGATAGATACGTTGTCTAAGTAGATGTAATATTGCAGCTTGCCCAAGCCATGCTTATGTATGCGCAAGCGGAACTGCTTTCCGGCCAGCTGCTGGGTAAGATTGACCGTGAGATAGCCCCATTGCTTAGGCAACAGTGCCACCGTCCAGGCCTTGGCCGTTGTCCATGATGTGCCGTTGTCGAGCGAATAGTCTACACTGAGCGTGTCTTTATCGCTCTCTACAGCAGCAGTGCTGAAGGGCTGCGCTATGGCCATGAAGGTGCACTTCACTGCTTTGGCCGTCTTGGCGTCGATGGGACGGGATACGATAGCGTTGGAGTAAGGTGTGCCCATGGTGGCACCTGTGGTTACGCCGTAGCTGCTCTGATAGCCCATATACTGTGCGGCAGTCCAGTAGCCATCGTTGTCGTCGCCCTGATATTTAACAGATTGCCAGTAATTGGTTTGCAGCGAGCCGCCTTCGAAGTCGTCGAACAGAGGCATGTTGTAGTTGTCTGGCACGGCCACGGTGGCGGGATTAGAGACAGGCGAGGTCATCTCCTGTCCATTGGCGTCCTGGTAAACGCCCTCAACGGTGAACTGCGGATAGCCTGCCTCAACGTTTTGTAGCGTGAGCTGCATGGGGTTAGACAACTGAGTAAGGGCTTGCGAGAGCTTGCCATTGCAGTAAACGTTGTAGCCCTTGAGCGTAAACGAGGCGTAAGAGCTGGTATCTGCGGGCCACGAGAGGTCTACGGTGTGCAGCGCGTTGCTCACGGCCGAGGGGCTGGCAGGCGTGGCGGGTATCACCACATCGCGCATCTGGGCCTGCACATACCATGCATTGGGTGTCTCGCCCAGCTTGGTGTAAATGTCTTTGTTGCCCACAACGGTGTTACCGTCGGCCGAAGCAGCCACGGGAAAGGCCTGCGTCTTGTCGGTATAACTGAGCGAGAAAGGCTGGTTCACGCCCGGCGCGAAGAGTTTGAGATAATAAGTAAGGTCGAAGAGACGGTTGCTGGAATACTGATACCAGAACGGATGGTTATACACTTCTGTGCCAAAGAAGATAGAGCCATAGCTCTCCGTGCCGAACACATCGCCCTTGTTGGTGATGCTTACGTTGCCTAGCACGCCCTCATTGTCAAAGCTGGGGATCTCTCGGTAGGTGCCTGTCTGCATGTCGTATATGCGATAATACACCCTGTTGCAGAGGCTGAACAACACATATCGGCCGTTGGGGCTCACGCCCACCATGAAGCTTGAGCCTCGGTTGGCCAGCTCCTGGTCGGCATCGCTCAGGGTCAGGGCATGATATTCGCCGTTGAGCCAATAGCAAAGCGTGGTGTCCCAGTTCTTGATAACAGAGCCCAAGATGAGCGAACCGTCGGCTGACACCAGGTCGGCCGTACCGGTTGTGTAACCGTCAGGCAGATTGAAGTGTTGTAATGTCCATATTCCGTCGTTGCCCTTCACCCACTTGCAGGGATAAGTTTCGGCGAAGTTGCCGCTCGCCAGATAACCCACCACCGTCTTTCCGTCGGCAGTCATATCGCAGGCAAAGGTGCCGTCTTCCTGCTGCTTGATAAGTGTGGTGTCTAGATCGCCGTAAGGCAGCTGCGTCATACGACCGTCTTCCCATACCGTAGCAATGTTGGTTGGTGCCGGCTCTTGCAAGAAATTAGTGATATGTCCCATATCCTTGGTCACTCCACACATCACTCCGTTGTCAGTAATGGTGCGAAGCTGTCCGCACTTACTGAAGTCGGTGCCGTCGAATGACGTACGCCAGCTGATGGTGTCAGCCTGTGTGTCGAACACAAAACTGGCACCGGATATGCCATAAACATTAGACAAGTCGTTGCCAATGATGTAACGTCCGCCCGGCGAAACGGCTGAAGCGTAGGTCATGCTTGGCAAGAGCGTAAACTTGTTCTGCGCGTGTGAGCCTGACGTGAAGAGCAAGGCGCACACCAGAGATGTTAAAAGTTTGTTCATAAGCTACTCTTTTAAAAGTTAATATAAATATATTCTAGTGGTCACTTATCCTCCGAATGAAACGTTGCTTACCATCGTTTGCTCGGGACGAACAGTCAAATTGTTACTACCTACACATCAACCTGCATAGCTAATGACCGTTCTCTTCCTTCTGTAAAGGGGCAGGGGCATTTCTGTTTTATCTCTTTCACAACAAAAAGCATTGTTTGCTTGCAAAGTTACAAAAGCTTTCTATTCTTACTCGATATATGTAGTGGCAATTCGTCAAATGGCTGTTTTCGGAATATTTTACCCCTTTTCAACGATATTATGCAATGTTTTTGTGGCTTTTTCAGAT
The DNA here is from genome assembly GCA_002480935.1 of Prevotella sp. UBA7782. The sequence goes on from DLDC01000122.1 coordinate 10,066, forward strand.
AAAATTGCTATTTTTGCATA
>DLDC01000075.1 GCA_002480935.1 Prevotella sp. UBA7782
CTCATTTTATAAAAGAGATACTGCCAGAAGCTTAAGTGGCCGATTTTAAACAATAAAATAAATTATATTACATTATAATATAATCTATATTGCATTATAAAATAATTTACATTACTTTATAAAATAAATTATATTATATCTTATTTTGGGCACTTTCAGCCTATATCTGCCTACTATCTGCAGCTGAAAAGACATTGAACGGAGGCTAAAAAGTAAAACTTTCTTCGCAAAACTTTTCACTTTTTTGTCGCCAAACGGGAGTCTGGTGCTCACTAAGAAGCTGCAGTACAACTCGTTATACGCCTGCCGGCATAAAGCCTGAAAATCGTTTTGCGTGAGCAACACATGACGCTCAATAAGCTATCCGGGCACTATGCTGATGCCATAGCACGCCGCCCGGCCTGCAATAACCCGTCACAAAGCGTGAAATGAAAGACAGAATGATTTGGCACTTTGCGCAAAAAGACTTATCTTTGCAACAAATCATACACGCGAGAAACAAATGGCTACACATCCTTATTGGTCAGACGAATACTGGCTGCTGTTGCTTCAGCTCTATATGAAGAAGCCGGAGGGTATGAAGAAGCCCTTCGACCGCAGAGCAGTAGACCTGAGTTTGGAGCTGCACATTCCGCCGCTGGCACTCCATAAACTCATGTTCAGGCTCCGTCAGAGAGACGTTCCCTTCATCAACATGCTGTGGAATACGTATGAGGGCCATCCTCGTAAGCTGGAAAACGACGCGCGCAAGTTGCGTGCCATGCAAGGCTTTGGCCGCGCCAAGGACTTTTATGAGGGCGTGGAGCTGAACGAGACGTTCGAAAAAGACTTCAAGCCGTTGCCCCAAAGGCCCAGGCTGAAGCCTGTCATGCTCATTATGATACTCGATTTGTACTTCCGGCTCACCGTGAACACCATGGTGCCAGACACCCCCGAGGTGCAACAGCTGGCGCGACTCTTGCACCTCACGCCGGAGGAAGTGGCCGAGGTGCTCGACGTGTTCTGCTATTGCGACCCCTATCTGAGCCGCGACGAGCTCTTTCTGAGCCCCCTGCTGGTGCCCTGCCAGCGCATCTGGAACCGCTATGGCAACGACAATCCTGAGCAGCTGGCCGCGCTTGCGGCACAGCTAACCGAATATTTCAAGTAAAATTAATACGCCGGGCTGGCGCTATATCAGCATTTATAACTAACTTTGCAAGGCAATATGGCACAAAGACTCTATCAGACACAAGAACAGAAACAGCAGCAGGTGCAGCGCCTCTCGCAGCAACAAATGCTGCAAGTAAAGCTCCTGGAGATGCCGCTCACAGAGCTGGAGGAGAGCGTGACGGCCGAGCTGGACGACAATCCGGCCCTGGAGACGGCCAACGACGACCCTGACTACCAGCCCGAAGAAACCGACAAGGACGAGGAACTGCCCGACTTTGAGGAGCAGAGCGAGCAAGAAGAGCGCAAGGATGCCCTCGACTCGGCTCTGGAACGCATAGGCGACGATGACGACCTGCCTGTTTATACCAGTCAGAGCAACAACAACGATGCCGATTATGAGGAGATGGTGTATGGCGACACCACGTCGTTCATCGATAAGCTCAACGAGCAGATGGGCGAATACGAGCTCACCGACAGGCAGAGAAGCATCATGGAGTATCTCATCGGGTCGCTAGACGACGACGGATTGCTGCGCAAACCGCTCGACACCATAGCCGATGAGCTGGCCATATATCATAACATCGATGCCTCGGAAGCCGAGATAGAGCAGGTGCTGAAGATATTGCAGCATTTTGACCCGGCCGGCATCGGCGCGCGCTCGCTGCAAGAATGTCTGCTTTTGCAGATAGCACGGCGGCCCGACTCCAGGCTGAAGACACTCATGCAAGAGGTGGTGGAGCATCATTTTGAGGCCTTCACCAAGAAGCATTGGGACAAGATTAGCCAGGCACTCAAGCTCAACAGCGTGCAGACAGAGACGCTGCAGCAGGAAATACGCAAGCTCAATCCCAAGCCCGGTGCGTCGCTCAGCGAGACGCAAGGGCGCAACATCAACCAGATAACGCCCGACTTCATCGTAGACACGGGCGAAGACGGCAGCGTGACCTTTACGCTCAACCGAGGGCATATACCTGAGCTGCACGTCTCGCCGTCGTTTGCCGAGATGCTCAATGCCTATAAAGACAACAAGAAAGGCATGTCGAGGCAGGCCAAGGAGGCGTTGCTCTATGCCAAGGAAAAGGTAGACAAGGCACAAGGATTCATAGACGCGGTGAAGCAAAGGCAGCACACGCTGTGCGTAACCATGCAGGCCATCATCGACATACAGCGCAAATTCTTTCAAGATGGCGACGAGAGCGACCTCAAGCCCATGATTCTGCAAGACGTGGCCGACCGCACCGGGCTCGACAAATCAACCATATCGCGCGTAAGCAACATCAAGTACGCGCAAACCAAGTGGGGCATCTTCCCCCTGAGGTTCTTCTTCACCGACAGCTATACCACGGAGGGCGGCGAGGAACTGTCTACTCGCAAGATGAAGATTGCGCTGAAAGAGATTGTTGAGAAGGAAGACAAGAACAAGCCGATGAGCGACGATGCGCTCACGCAGGCTATGAAAGCGCAGGGTTATCCCATTGCCAGGCGCACGGTGGCTAAATATCGTGAGCAGCTGGGCATACCTGTGGCAAGACTCAGAAAAGAATGAACGAGAAGAACATTATATTGACAGCAAGGGTGGTGAGCATGGTGTTCACACCCTTTTACCTGCCCCTCTTGGGCATGCTCATGCTGTTTACCTTCAGCTATCTGAGCATCTGCGACTGGCTCACCAAGTTGTTTGTCTACATCATGGTGTACCTCTTCACCGTGCTGCTGCCCACGTTGCTCATACATTCTTACCGCCGCTATCAGCGGTGGACGCCCTTGCAGCTCATTCAGAAGGAGCGCCGCATGGTGCCGTATGTCATATCCATACTGTGCTACTTTGTGTGCTTCTATCTCATGAACGTGCTCAACATGCCCTATTTCATCAGCTCCATACTCATGGCGGCACTAGTCATACAGATTGTCTGTGCCCTGATCAACAAGTGGTGGAAGATCTCTACACACTCAGCAGGGCTTGGTGGAGTGACCGGAGCGTTGGTTGCCTTCTCGCTGATATTCAATTTCGACCCCACATGGTGGCTCTGCCTGGTGCTCATCATGGCCGGAGCAGTGGGCACCAGCCGCATGATTCTGCGCCAACACTCGCTGGCACAGGTCACTACGGGCTTCTTGCTGGGCTTTGTGGCGGCCTTTGCTACGATACTGAACATTTAACATAAACACGATATTATGAAACCAATCATCAGCATTATCATGGGCAGTACAAGCGATCTGCCCGTTATGGAGAAAGCCTGCAAATGGCTTGAGCAACAGCAGATACCCTTCGAGCTGAATGCTCTGTCGGCTCATCGTACGCCCGACGCAGTGAGAGAGTTTGCCCAAAACGCCAAACAGCGTGGCATAAAGGTCATCATTGCCGGTGCCGGAATGGCTGCCGCGCTGCCCGGAGTGATAGCAGCTTCTACGCCACTGCCCGTCATCGGTGTGCCTATCAAGGGTATGCTCGACGGGCTCGATGCTATGCTCTCCATCATCCAGATGCC